>NZ_JBEXQA010000003.1:286754-482155 GCF_040612395.1 Streptomyces sp. NPDC006430 | reverse complement strand
TGGGGGGGGGGGGCCCCCCGGTCGGGGCCCCCGCATCCGCCGGGGTCGACGCAGGGACCCCGCCCGGCGCAGGGCTCTCGTGCGTCACAGATGCGTCACACCCGGCGCACCGCGCCACCGGCCTGGCGAGCATGGGCCCATGCGCACACATCACGTCATCGCCGCACTGGCCATCGCCGGCGCGCTCACCCTCACCGGCTGCCAGGACACCACCGCCTCCCCCGGCCGGCCGGCCGCATCCGGCCCGACCGCCACTGCGACCACACCCGGTACGTCCGGCGGCCCGATCCGGACGCTCCCCGATTTCGTGGGCAAAGGCTTACAGTCCGCACAGGACGAGGCCCAGGCCGCAGGGTTTCCCGTACTGAAGTCCCATGACGCCCTGGGACGCGGCCGACTCCAGGCCATGGACCGCAACTGGAAGGTCTGCACGCAGGTGCCGGCGGCCGGAGCGGCGGTCCACACGGACACCACGGTCGACTTCGGCGCGGTGAAGCTCGACGAGACGTGCCCCGCCCAGGACGCGGGTACTCCGGCGGAGGCGGCCGGCAGCATGCCCGACTTCATCGGGAAGTCCCTCAAGACGGCCCGCACGACCCTCCCGTCGAACACGAGCATCTCCGTGAAGGACGCCGCCCAGAACCGCGTGGTGATCCAGGAGACCAACTGGAAGGTGTGCGTACAGGATCCGGCCGCCGGTACCCGGCTGACCGGCCAGCCGGTGTCCTTCACCGTGGTGAAGTTCCCGGAGGACTGCCCCTGACGGGGCGGAGCCGTAGGGGGCGGAGCCGTAGGGCCGGGTCGTCAGGGGCGGCGGGGCGGCCGGCCGTCACGTACGGGCCGTAGCACCCGCCCCACCTCGGCGACGACGGCCGCCACCGCGCCGGGGTCCCGCAGCAGGTGCAGCAGCCACACCGCGCAGACGGCGTCCAGCGACCCGGTGCGCCCGGGAGGGCGCCCGGGAGGGCGCCCGGAGGCGAGTACCACCGGGACCCCGCGGCGCGCCGCCCTCGCGGCCATCCCGTAGGAGGCTTCGGCGCCCACGGCCCGCAACCCGGGCCGGGCCAGCCGGGCGGTGACGATGCCGGTTCCGCAGCCGAGGTCGAGGAGGGTGCGGGTGCCGGGCGGGAGCAGGCCGAGGACCGCCGCGGCGGCGGCCCCTGCGCGCGGGGTGCCGCCGCGGGTGGCGCCGTAGGCCTCGGCCTCGGCCTCGGCGTCGTAGTCGAGCAGGGGTCTGCCGACCGGCATCAGCTCGCTCTGTGGGCGGGGGCGAGGGCCTCGATGCGTTCGGCGAGCGTGAAGTCGGCTTCGGTGACCGCGTCGCCGGCGCTGTGGGTGTTCATCGCGACCCGGACGGTGTTGTAGCCGAGGGTGAGGTCCGAGTGGTGGTTCAACTCGTCCTGGACGCTGGCGATGTGGGCGACGAGCGCGCTCGCCGCGACGTGGCCGGCCAGCCGGTAGGTGCGGGTGATCCGGTCGTCCTCGAAGGACCAGCCGGGGAGTTCCCGCAACCGGTCCTCGATCTCCTTCTGCGAAAGCGGTTCGTCTGCCATCACGTGCTCCTTCGCCGTTCGGGCCGGATTCCTGACGTGGGGTCAAGGTTCCCACAGGGCGAGTCGGAGGAAAGGTTTCGCGCCATAGTGCGTGCGGGTGCTTCCACGCCTTCCCGGTCCGCGGTGTCGGCCCCTATGCTCCTGCGCCAAACGCGACCGTTACCGCCGGTAATACGCATCGGGCACCGTCCCGGACACCTTAAAGGGGCTTCCTCATGACGCGCACGGGCAGTTCGAGGCGCACGTTCATCACGGGGGCGGCCGCCACCGCCGGGGCATGGGGGGTCCCCCCGGCCCTGGCCGCCCCCGCCCACGCCCAGAGCCGGACCCGTCCCCAGTTGCGGACGCAGGACACCGCGACACCGCCGAACGGCCGAACAGTCGCCGTCCTCGGCGGCGGGGTCGCCGGACTCACCGCCGCCCACGAACTCGCCGAACGGGGCTACGCCGTCACGGTGTACGAGCGCCGCGCGCTCGGCGGCAAGGCCCGCAGCATGGACGTGCCCGGCAGCGCCCGCGGCGACCGCAAGCCGCTGCCCGCCGAGCACGGGTTCCGCTTCATCCCGGGCATTTACCACAACCTCCCCGACACCATGCGGCGCATCCCGTACCCCGGCAACGCGAACGGCGTGTGGGACAACCTCGTCGCCCCGCCCGAGATGATGTTCGCCCGGGCGAACGGGCGCGAGGACCTGCGTGCCCCCATCCCGTGGCCCGGCCACTCCGCCGCCGAACTGACGCCCGACGAGATCCGCCGCGCCCTGACCGGCTTCCTCCAGACACTGGTCAAGCTCCCGCCGCACGAGAGCGCGTACTTCGTCGACCGCGTCCTGGTCTTCCTCACCAGCTGCGACGAGCGCCGCAACGAGGTCTGGGAACACACCCCCTGGTGGGAGTTCGTGCGCGCCGCGCAGATGTCCCACGAGTACCAACGCATCCTTGCGGTGGGCATCACCCGCAACATCGTCGCGACCAAGGCCGAGGAAGCCTCCACCCGCACGGTCGGCGCCCTGGGCGAAGCCTTCGTCCTCAACGCCCTGGGGCGGGGTGCGGACGGACCGCCGGACCGGATCCTCAACCTGCCCACCAACGAGGCGTGGATCGACCCCTGGGCCGCGTATCTGCGCGCCCTCGGCGTGGAGTTCAGGATCGGCTGGACCGTGCAGGAGGTGCAGTACGGGGCCGGCCGGGTCAGCGGGGTCACTGCCTTGGACCCGGCCGGCGCCCGACGGACCGTCACCGCCGACCACTACGTGAGCGCCCTGCCGGTCGAGCACGCCCGGCGCACCTGGAGTGCGGGGCTGCGGGCCGCCGACCCGATGTTGGGGCGCTGCGACAAACTGGAGACCGAGTGGATGACGGGCATCCAGTTCTATCTCACGGAGCGCGCACCCCTCGTTCACGGGCACCTCAACTGCATCGATTCGCCCTGGTCGTTGACGGCGATCCAACAGGCCGAGCACTGGCCGGCCCGGAACTTCCCCGCGGACTACGGCGACGGAACGGCGGTGGACTGCCTGTCGGTGGACATCTCGGACTGGGACAAACCGGGAATCCTGTACGGGAAGACGGCCAAGCAGTGCACCCGCGACGAGGTGGCCCGCGAGGTGTGGGCTCAGCTGAAGGCCTCCCTCAACGACACCGGAAAGACCCTGCTGACGGACCGGACCCTGCACTCCTGGTTCCTGGACCCGGGAGTGGACGGGCTTGGCACCCCGAACCCGACCAACCAGGACCAGCTGCTGATCCACCCCACCGGCACCTTCCACAACCGTCCGAGCGCGGACACCCGCGTCCCAAACTTCTTCCTGAGCGGGGACTACGTGGCCGTCGACATCGACCTGGCGACGATGGAGGGAGCCAACGCATCGGCCCGCGCCGCCGTCAACGCCCTGTTGGACCAGGACGGTTCCACGGCCGAGCGGTGCACGGTCAAGCCGATGTACCGGGCCCCGGAGCTGGAGTCCTTCAAACGCCACGACCTGTGGCGCCACCGCCTCGGCCTGCGCAACGCCTTCGATCTGGGATGACCGCCTGAGCTAACGTCCTGAGCATGACCACCACCACGACGTCCGTCGGAGCACTGTTGCGCAGCTGGCGGGAGAGGCGCGGCATCAGCCAGTTGGAGCTGGCGGGCCGGGCCGACTCCTCCTCCCGCCACATCAGCTTCATCGAGACCGGTCGGTCCCGGCCGAGCGAGGAGATGGTCCTACGGCTCGCGGATCACCTCGACGTGCCGGTCCGCGAGCGCAACGCGCTGCTGCTCGCGGCGGGTTATGCCCCGCACTACGCACAGACCCCGCTGGACGACCCCACGATGGAGACGCTGCGCGAGGGCCTGGAGCGGTTGCTGACCGGATACGAGCCGTACCCGGCGCTGGTGGTGGACGCCACGTACCACGTCGTCGCCGCCAACCGCGGCATCGCGATGCTTCTCGAAGGCTTGCCGGCGCACCTGCTGGCCCCGCCGTTGAACGCCATGCGGATCACCCTGCATCCCGAGGGCCTGGCGCCGAGGATCCGCAACCTCAAGGAGTGGCGCGGCCACCTGCTGGCCCAGATGGAGCGGCAGATCGCCCTGGACCGGTCCGTGCCGCTGCGCACACTGTACGAGGAGGTGTCCGCCTACCCGGTCGCCGAGCGGCCGGGGGACGGCGAACCGGAGGAGCCCGTCGCGTACGTCGCGCTGCCGCTGGTCATCGAACACGACGGGCAGCTGCTCTCCTTCGTGTCGTCGATCGCGACCTTCAACACGCCGATGGACGTGACCGTCGCCGAGCTGGCCATCGAGACCTTCCTCCCGGCCGATCCGGCGACGGTGAAGTACCTGCGGTCACTGGGGTCCTGAGGCCGCCCACCGCGCCACCTGCTGGCAGCAGGCGAAGGAGGCGGCGGTGAGGGCCCCTGCACGGGGATCCACACCAGACCGGCGACGCTGCCGAGCAGGGGTGCGGACATGGCGGATCCACCTCCGTCGAGGTCGCGGGTTCGGGTGGCCGCACGGGCCAGGAGCGAACGTGCTGGTGGGGACGGGTTCCGAGGCCGAGTGCGCGGCCCCGGAACCCGTTGACCCCTACGGTGCCGGCTGTCCGCGACGGAGTCGATTACGTGCGGGGTAGGGAGAGGAGCGGCTGCGAAAGGAAGCCGGGCATCTTGGGCGTCGGCGTGACGCTGTACGCGGAGCCCGGGCCCGGTCGTCTCCCCTCCGCAGCACGGGAATGCGCCGTCGTGCCAACCTTCTTTGACCCGCATCGCAAGAAAGGTTGGGTTTCTCCTGTCTCGGTGGCGGGTCGAGGGCTACGCTTCATTGAGCCGAAGCTCTCGAACGTCCTCTCGACATACGGAGAACCTCACGGTGTCATCCGCTGCCCGACCCGACCTCGCCACGGCCTGGGCCCGTGTATCGGCTCTGGCGGAGCGGAGCGGGCGGGACCCGGTCGAGGTGCTGGCTCCCGAGCGGCTGGGTCGCCTCTGCGGGGTCGAACCCGACCTCGTCCCCCGCATCGTGGCCGGTACCGCGCCCGAAGTCCCGCTGTGCCGGCGGGTGCACCAACGCTTCCTGCGGCTGCGGGCCACCCGCCGCGACAAACACGGCCGGGAGTGGTCCCTCGCGGCCATAGCCGAGGACTTCCGGGCGCCCGGTGCCTCCCTCGGCCCCCTCAATGCCGGCACCGGACTGCCCGGGCTGCGCCACGCGGCGGGCGTGCAGCGGTTCTTCGGGGTGTACGCCGGCTTCCTACTGGCCGACAGCACGTGCGCGGTGGAACGGGCCCTCGCCGCCACCGACCCCGACGGTGCGCAGGACCTCGATCACCTCTCGTACCTGACGGGCATGCCCCCGCACCACATCCGGCTCACCCTCGACGGCACGCCTCCCCGACTCCCGTTGAAGGAGCAGGTGCACCAACGCTTCGAGCACCTGCGCCGCACCCGGCTGCGCGCGGACGGCCAGGCCCACTCCCTCGCCGCCATCGCGCATTCCTTCGACGCGTCGGGGCAGTCGCTGACCCGCCTCGCCCGCGGCGAGGGCCTGCCGAACCTCGCCGCGGCGGCCGGGATCCAGCGCTTCTACGGGGTCGCGAGCGGCTTCCTGTTGGCCGATGACACCGAGGCGCTCGGCACCGCCCTCGACGGCATCGCACGCGAACTGGAGTCCGCCGACCGGAGCGCGGAAAACCCGATGCTCGCCGTACTGCGGGCACACGATGTACGGAGCATCGTCACGCGGGCGGGACGGCTCTCGCCGGCGGGCTGGAGGTCGCTGGCCGACCACCTCGACGATCTGCTGGCACGCGAGGGCCAACTGACCCGTTCCGGCGCGGGCCGCCGGCTCCCGGACCGCGCGGCGGTGACGGACCGAGACAGGGCTGCCGAGGGGGGAACGCCATGAGGACCACACGGACCATGCGGAAGCTCGGCGGAGATCTGCTGGCGGGCGCGCGTCTGGCGCAGCCGGCCGACGCCGCCGGGATCATCGGGAGTCTGTGCGCCGCGTACGGCCGCCGGCGCGGTGGCCGGCCGGTGGAGTTCCGCTTCGCCGGATTCCCGCCCGACACGGCCAGCGGGCTGTGGCTGGAGATGGAGGAGCGCGACCTGCTCGTCATCGAGGAACGCACGCGGCCCGAACACCAACTCGTCATCGCCTGCCACGAGTTATGGCACCTGGAGGAAGGCACCTGCGACAGCCACGGCCCGGGCATGGCCGTGGCTGCCCGGCTCACGGGACGCCAGGGCGATCTCGCGGAGCTGCTGCACTCGGACACCGGACTGGGCAGTGTGGTCCGGCAGGCGGCCGCCCGCGCCGACCGGGAGGACCCCGCCGAGATCCGGGCCGAGACCTTCGGCCTGTACCTCGGCAAGATCCTCAAGGCGTACTTGCCGACGCCCTGCGAAGAACGGTCCCCCGAGGCGATCGAGCGCATCAAGTCCTCGCTCGGCTGGGGACGTTGAGCGTACGCCCCGACGCAGCGACGACGCCCCGGTGACCGCTGCCGCGCCCCGCCGACGCACCTCACGCGCCGCTGCCTTCGCACGGCCCCGACAGAGAGCACCACACGATGACCCAGTCTTCCCCGCCCCGCCACGCCGTCGTCATCGGCGGCAGCATGGCCGGCCTGCTCGCCGCCGCCGTGCTCGCCGAGCATGCCTCGGTCACGATCATTGACGCCGACACGCTGCCCGACAGCCCGGCGCCGCGGCGCGGACTCCCGCAGGGCCGGCACGTCCACGTCATGTGGTCGGGCGGGGCGCGCGCCATCGAGAAGATCCTGCCGGGCATCACCGAGGACTGGACGGCGGCGGGCGCGCTCCGCCGCAGCCTGCCCACCGACCTGGTCACCAAGACCGCCCAGGGCTGGATCCCGCGCTGCGGGGAGAAGCAGTTCAACATCTCGTGCAGCCGTGACCTCCTCGATTCGGTGGTCCGTGCCCGGGTGACCGGCTTGCCCGGCGTCACGACCCTCCAGCAGAGCCGGGTGTGCGCCCTGGAGGGCACGGCGGCGCGCGTCACCGGCGTCCGCGTCGACACCCCCGGCGAGGCGGGCCGGCTGCTGACCGCGGACCTCGTGGTGGACGCGAGCGGGCGCGGTTCCCGGGCGCGGGCCTGGTTGCAGGAGCTCGGCGTGGGCGGCATCAGACGGGCTCAGGTCGACTCGGGCCTGGTGTACGCGACCCGGGTCTTCGAGGCTCCGCCCGGCGCGCACGAGATGGGCTTCCCGATCGTCAACGTGCAGTCCGATCCGCGGGTGCGCGTGCCCGGCCAGACCGCGACGATCGTGCCCATCGAGAACGGCCAGTGGCAGGCCACCCTGTCCGGCACCCGCGGCGGCCAGCCCACCGGCGACCCCGATCAGTTCATCCCGTTCGCCAAGGGCATCCGGGACCCCATCGTCGGAGAGCTGCTGGAAGGCAGGAAGCCCCTGACCGACGTCGCCGTCACGCAGGGCACCGCCAACCGCAGGGTCTACTTCGAAAAGGCGGACCTGCCCGACGGCTTCTTCGCCGTCGGTGATTCCGTCGCCACCTTCAACCCTCTGTACGGACAGGGGATGACGGTCGCCGCCCAGGGGCTGCTGGCCGTACGCGCCCTGCTGCGCTCCAAGGGGCTCGCCCATCCCGCCTTCGGCCGCGAGGCGCAGAGCGCGCTCGTCCCGCAGGTGGCCACCGCCTGGGAACTCGCCACCTCCCAGGACATCCTCTATCCCGGGGCCACCGGCATGAAGCCGCGCACCGGTGTCGGGCTACTCAACGCCTACGTCAACCGGCTGATGACGGGGGCCACCACCCGGGAGGCGCTCACCGCGGCGTTCCTCCAGGTCATCACCATGAGCAGCCCTCCGACGTACTGGCTGCGGCCCTCGGTGGTCTGGCACGTGCTGCGCGCCTCGGACCAGGGTGCGCTGAAGGCACCGCCGCTCACCGCGGCCGAACGGGCCGTCGCGGGGCTCGACCGGGGCGCCGAACCGCTGGGCACGGTCGGCCCGGTCGATCCGGTGGGCCCCGTCGGCCCGGTCGGACCTGTCGGCCCCGTCGGACAGGCGCGATGACCGACGGTCTCATCCTCTACGTCCCGGGGTCGGTGATGATCCTGGCGCTGCTGATCAAGGCGCCGACCCTGCGCCGGGGCTGGGACCAGCCGCTCATGCGGGCCGTGTGCACCCTGCTCGTCGTCGGCTGTCTCGTCATGTTCCTGGCGGCGCCGCCGACTATCTCGAAGGTCAACCGGCTCACCGGGATCGCCAACTTCTCGGCCCCGCTGGTGTACAGCGTCCTCACCGCGTTCTCGGGGTCGTGCATCGTCCTGGTCCTGCACTGGGGCGGCGGCCCGCCGGCGGGCGTGCGGCGGGCGACCCGGCTGACGGTGGCCGTCTTCAGTGGCGTGACGCTACTCATCGTCGCCCTGTTCGCGATCGGTGACGCGCCGGTGGAGCGGCTCCGGGACCTGGACACCTACTACGCCAACACGCCCTGGCTGCGCGAGATGATCGTCTGCTACCTGCTGGCGCACACCGTGGGCAGTACGGCGCTCACCCTGCTGTGCTGGAAGTGGCTCCTGCGCGTGAACCCCTCGCTGCGCCCGTTGCGCACCGGGCTGGCCCTGATCGTGCTCGGCGGGGTGCTGGACCTGGGCTACCTGGTCACGAAGTGGGCGGCGGTCGGCGCCCGCTGGGCGGGCCACGACTGGGACGGCCTGTCCACCTACGTCGCCCCGCCGTTCGCGTCCGCGGCGGCCCTGATGGTGGGCTCGGGGTTCATCGTGCCGCTGGTCGGCGGGTCGGCGGCCTGGCGGGACTTCAGCCGGTACCGGCGACTGCACCCGCTGTGGAAGGCGCTGCGCGGATTCGCCGCGTCGAGCGTGACGACCGTACCGCTGACCTGGTGGTCTCCGATCGGGATCCGGCTGATCCACCGCGAATCGGTGATCGACGACGGGATCCTGGCCCTGGGGCGCTGGTTCGACCCGACCGTACGGGGCACCGCGTACGAGGCCGCACTCGGTCAGGGCCTGTGCGAGTCGCAGGCCTCGGTGGTGGCCGACGCGGCCATGCTCGCCGCGGCCTGCCGACGCCGGGAGGCCGCCGACCTGGCGGACGGTGTCGGGGAGGAAGCGGCCGGGGCCGACGAGGGGCTGCCCGATCCGTACCGGCTGGATTCCCGGCCGCTGGCGGCGCTGGCCCGGGAGTTCCGTACCTCCCCGATCGTGGCGGCCGTACGACGGGACCCCGCGGCCCTCTGAGGAGAGGCCGCGCGGCGGTCAGCCGGCGAGGGCGTCCTCCGGCTCGGGGTTGCGGGCGAGCCAGGCCCCGTACGCCCGCACCCTGCGCCAGTGGTGGAACTGGTCGCGGGCGAAGGCGGCCCGCGGGGAGGCCTCCGGACGCGGTTCGAGGCCCCGGGCCAGCCGGTGCAGCTGGAAGCGCACGAAGGCCAGCAATCCGGCGCCGGCCAGGTCCCGATCCTTCCACCGCAGCCGCTCCACGGTCACCCGTACGTCCTCACCGGCGCGCCAGCGGGCCGGCAGGTCGGGGCGGAACGCCAGCGCCGAGGCGAGCCCCACGACGGAGACGCCGCGTGCCAGGACCTTGCGCGCGGTCTCCTGGCGACCTATCCCCCCGGTCAGCATCAGCGGCATCGCTGCCGAGCCCAGGAACTCTTCGGCGAAGGAGAGGAAGTACGCCTCGCGCTCCAGGGTGCGCAGGTCGGCCGTACGTCCCAAGGTCGCCGGGCTCTCGACGCTACCCCCGGACAGTTCGACCAGGTCGACGCCCAGCCCGCCGAGGACCTCCAGGACCCGGGCCGCTTCGTCGCTGTCGAAGCCACCGCGCTGGAAGTCGGCCGCGTTGAGCTTGACCCCGACCGCGAAGCCGGGCCCCACCTGCGCGCGGACGGCCTCGACGACCTCGGTCAGCAACCGGACCCGGTTCTCCAGGCTGCCGCCCCACCGGTCGGTACGGCGGTTGACCAACGGGGAGAGGAACTGGCTGAGGAGGTAGCCGTGCGCGGCGTGGATCTGCACCCCGTCGAAACCGGCCTCCTGCGCCCGCCGCGCCGTGACCGCGAACCGGGCGATGGTGGCCCGGATGTCGTCCTCCGTCATCGCGGTGGGGCGGGCGAAGCGCTTGGTGTGCTTGCCGAGGCTGACGCCGATGTCGGAGGGCGCCCAGGCCGTGCCGGGCATCTCCGAGCCCACCTGCCGGCCCGGGTGGTTGATCTGCATCCATACCCGGCCGCCCCCGGAGGCGGCGGCCCCGGCCCAACGGCGGAACGGCTCGATCGGGGAGTGGGCGTCGAGGACGATCGTCCCGGGGGCCGTCAGGGCCCGGCGGTCGACCATCACGTTCCCGGTGATCAGCAGCCCGACGCCGCCCTGCGCCCAGCGGCGGTAGAGCCGCTCGATGCGCCCGTCCGGCAGCTGACCGGAACCGGCGAGGCTCTCCTCCATGGCCGCCTTCGCCAGCCGGTTCGGCAGGACGGTCCCGTTCGGCAGCTCCAGCGGCGTGAACAGGTCCATCGTTGGTTCCCCCCAGGAAACGTGTTGCACGTGTCATCTCGCGCCCGGCCGAACCTTACCGCCCGCTCCCGGGCCTGCGTCAGGCCGCTGCGGGTAGCGGTTGCGGGGCTGCCGCGGGAGCAGCCGGAGCGCCGTGGCCGACCGGGCGCGGGGCCGGTCGTGGACGTGCCGTGCCGGGCCGTGCCGGACCGGTCGTGGACGTGGCGAACGCCCCGGACCGCACGGCCCGGGGCGTTCTCCGTACGCCGGTGGTGTGCGGTGTGGGTCAGAGCTCCGCGAGCGCCAGCCCGGCCTGGGCCGCGGCGGCCCGGACGGTCTGCTCCAGCAGGACGGCGATGGTCATCGGGCCGACGCCGCCGGGAACCGGGGTGATCAACGAGGCGCGGGCGGCAGCCGACTCGAAGTGGACGTCGCCGACGTTGCCCTCGTTGTAGCCGGCGTCCAGGACCACGGCGCCCGGCTTGATGTCCTCGCCGCGGATGAACTCGGCCTTGCCGACGGCGGCGACGAGCACGTCGGCCTGGCGGACGATCGAGGGCAGATCCTGGGTGCGGGAGTGGCAGTAGGTGACGGTGGCGTTCTGCGCCAGCAGCAGCATGCCGGCGGGCTTGCCCAGGATGGCGCTGCGGCCGACCACGACGGCGTGCTTGCCGGTGAGGTCCACGTCGTACTCGGCGAGGAGCCGCATGATGCCACCGGGGGTGCACGAGACGAAGCCCGGCAGGCCGAAGCCCATGGCTGCGAAGGAGTACATGGTGACGCCGTCGACGTCCTTGCCGGGGGCGATGGCCTCGAAGGCGGCACGTTCGTCGATGTGGTGCGGGACCGGGTGCTGCAGCAGGATGCCGCTGACCTCGGGGTCCTCGGAGAGGGCGGTGAGGGCGGCGACGAGCTCCTCGGTGGTCGTCTCGGCCGGCAGCTCCACGTGGCGGGAGGTGATTCCGGCCTTGGCGCAGCGGTTCTGCTTCATGCGGACGTACGTGACGGACGCCGGGTCCTCGCCGACCAGGACGGTCGCGAGGCACGGGGCGGTACCGGTGCGCTCAGTGATCTTCGCCGCGAGGACGGCGGTCTGCTCCGAGATGCGGCGGGCGAGGGCGGTGCCGTCCATGAGACGGGCGTTCTGGGCCGGCTGAACGGACTGGGCGGTCGTCATGAGGTCTCCTGGGCGTCGCTGCGGAATCGCGGTTCGCCCAGGCGCGCGGCAGGCGGCGTACGCGAGGTACGCCGGGCCGCTCCCCGGTGGTGATCCACCCGAACGCCAGTCACGGCCCGCACCCACTCTAATCGACCGCATAGGCGCGTTCGAAGGCCGCAGCGCCCCGAGTACGGCGAGATGTGGTCAAACCAGTGGATCACCGGCATCCCACCTGGAACGAGCTGGTGTGCAGTCGGTATCCGAGAGGCCGCGGACGGAGTTCCACGACATCGGAGCCGTGATCTACTTTCTCCGGAAGGTGATCTGGATGGTGCCCGTCTTCACGATCGGGCACTACCGGGACCAGTTGCGCGAGCTCCACGAACGGAGCGAACGCGACGGCCCGTTCGTGGCCCACACCGCCCGTTTCCTCATCGAAGCCCGCAAAACGGGCTGACGGGAAGGGCGGCTCGGACGCGGACGGAATCCCAGCCGATCGGTTGCACGCCCACAGCGTGGCGCAGGTCACTCAATTCAGCGCGTAACGAATCGACTCGGGCGTGCGATGAACCGACAGGTGTCCTCGCGCGGCCCCGGAATACAGACCCCCCTCGGGTCTGTTTCCCGAGTCCGCGCGATGATGTCCCGCTCACTCCTTATCTGTTCGCAACGAGAGGCTCCTTGTGTCGCTCAGCCCGTCCCGTACGTTCCCTCCGGAGATCGCCGAATCGGAGGCCCTCGTCGCGCTCGTCGAGCGCGGCCGCGAGCAGGGTCACATCAACGGTGACGACGTGCGCCAGGCCTTCGAGGCCGGCCGCATCCCGGTGGACCAGTGGAAGCGGGTCCTGCGCAGCCTGAACCAGGTCCTGGACGAGGAGGGCGTCGCGCTGCACGTCAGCGCCGCGCCCGCCACGAAGGCTGCCGCCAAGAAGCCCCGCAAGGCAGCCGCTGCGCCTGCCCGCACCGTGACCAAGAAGGCGGCTGCTGCGCCGCGCCCCATCGGCGCGCGCAAGGCCTCGGTCGCCGCCACGACCCCGGCCACTGCGGCGGCGATATCCGCTTCGCCGACCGCGGCCACCGATGACGAGGCGGCCGGTTCCGCCGCCGAGCCGAAGAAGCGGACGGTCAAGAAGACCGCCGCGAAGAAGACGGCCACCAAGAAGACGGTCGCGGCCAAGAAGACCAGCGCCAAGGACGCCGACGAGGGCGAGAACCCTGCCGCCGAGGGCGAGGACTGGGCCGCCGAGGACCTCGTCGACGACGTCGAGGAGGAGGCCCCGAAGGCCGGCGGTGCCCAGGGCTTCGTCCTGTCCGACGACGACGAGGACGACGCCCCGGCGCAGACGGTCATGGTGGCCGGCGCCACCGCCGACCCCGTCAAGGACTACCTCAAGCTGATCGGCAAGGTGCCGCTCCTCAACGCCGAGCAGGAGGTCGAGCTCGCCAAGCGCATCGAGGCGGGTCTCTTCTCCGAGTACAAGCTCGAAGAGGAGGAGGACCACAAGCCCGCCTTCAAGCGCGAGCTGGAGATCCTGGTCGAGGACGGCCGCCGCGCCAAGAACCACCTGCTGGAGGCCAACCTCCGTCTCGTGGTCTCGCTGGCCAAGCGCTACACCGGCCGCGGCATGCTCTTCCTGGACCTGATCCAGGAAGGCAACGTCGGTCTGATCCGCGCCGTGGAGAAGTTCGACTACACCAAGGGCTTCAAGTTCTCCACGTACGCGACCTGGTGGATTCGGCAGGCGATCACGCGTGCCATGGCCGACCAGTCGCGCACCATCCGCATCCCCGTGCACATGGTCGAGATCATCAACAAGCTCGCCCGCGTGCAGCGCCAGATGCTCCAGGACCTGGGCCGCGAGCCCACTCCGGAGGAGCTGGGCAAGGAACTCGACATGACCCCGGAGAAGGTCATCGAGGTCCAGAAGTACGGGCGCGAGCCGATCTCCCTGCACACCCCCCTGGGTGAAGAGGGCGACAGCGAGTTCGGTGACCTCATCGAGGACTCCGAGGCGGTCGTTCCGGCCGATGCCGTCTCCTTCACCTTCCTCCAGGAGCAGCTGCAGTCGATCCTGGGCACGCTCTCCGAGCGCGAGGCGGGCGTCGTCTCCATGCGGTACGGCCTCAACGACGGCCAGCCGAAGACGCTGGACGAGATCGGCCGGGTGTACGGGGTCACCCGTGAGCGCATCCGTCAGATCGAGTCCAAGACCATGTCGAAGCTGCGCCATCCGTCGCGTTCGCAGGTGCTGCGCGACTACCTCGACTAAGTCACCCCGGGCCCGTCGCAGGACGGACCCCTCGGCTGTGAACGCAAGGGTGCCCCCCGGCTTCGCCGGGGGGCACCCTTGCGTTCAGGCGTGTTCGAGCAGGTGCTTCAGCTTCTCCTCGTTGCGGGGCATCTCCTTGCGGGCGAACGGCTTGACCACGAGGGGGGCGATCACCCTGCCGATGCCGTGGCCTCATTCCAAGCTACCTTGCAGGTCAGGCGGCTGCGCGACGCTTGTGCGCGGACATCACGGCGTACACGAGGACGCCTGCGAAGAGGAACAGGACGCCCTGGTAGACGGCCGCGTAGCCGGACCCCGCGACCAGCCACATCGAGAAGGCGAAGGCCAGGCCGGCGAGGGCGGCGTCGCGGACCAGGCGCCCGCGGTGGACCCGCTCGGGCTGCCCGCACAGCAGGAAGAAGAGCTGCGCGGCGGTGGAGAGCAGGTACGGGACGGTCGCCGTGAAGGTGGTGATCAGGACGAGGATCTCGAAGACGCCCTCCGAGCCGGCCCCCTCCTGGGGCGCGACCGTGTTGTAGATCGTCAGACCGGAGGCGAGTGCGACCGTGACGACCACCCCGACCACCGGGACCCCCCGCCTCTTCGTCTCGAAGGCCCGGGGGAAGAGCCCGTCACGGGCGGCGGCGTACGGGGTCTGCGCGCTGAGCAGCGTCCAGCCGTTGAGGGCGCCGACCATCGAGATCACCGCCGCGCACGCGACGAGGGTGCCGCCCCACGTGCCGCCGAACATGGCGTTGACGGCGTCGGTGAAGGGGGCCTCGGAGGAGACCAGCTCCTCGTGGGCGACCAGGCCGAAGACGGAGAGGGTGCCCAGCAGGTAGACGAAGGCCGCGCCGACGGTGCCCAGGACCGTGGCCCGGCCGACGTTGCGGGCCGGGTCGCGGACCTCCCCCGCGCTGACGGCGGCCGACTCCACCCCGAGGTAGCTGAAGAGCAGGATGGCCGCGGCGGCGGAGACCGCGCCGACCGGGCTCTGGTCGGTGGCTCGGAACGGGCCGAGGTTCGCGGGGTCGAAGAAGAACAACCCGCCCACGGCCACCAGCAGCAGCGGAGCGAACTTCAGGACGGTGGAGACCAGTTGGACGGCGCCCACGTACCGGGTGCCCGCCAGGTTGGCGAGCGCCGGGAGCCACTGCACGGCGAGGGCGGCCAGGCACATCGCCGCCTTGTGCTGCGCGATGACGGGGAAGAGCACGCCGAGGTACCCGACCGCCGCCACCGCGAGGGCCGCGTTCGAGACCCAGGTGGTGATCCAGTAGCTCCAGGCCGCGAGGAAGCCGGCGAAGTCGCCGAAGGCTGCGCGGGCGTAGACGTACGGGCCACCGGTCTGCGGGAGCCGTTCGGCGAGCCGACCGAAGACCAGGGCGAGGGCGATCGCGCCGGCGGTGAGCACACCGAAGGCCACCAGGCTGATCGTGCCGAAGGGCGCCACCGAGGCGGGCAGCAGGAAGATCCCGCCGCCGATGATGTTGCCCATGACCAAGCAGGTGGCGATCGGGAGGCCGAAGCGCCGGGCGTGCGGGCCCGCCGCTTCCTCGGCCGGGGTCGGGGTGGGGGCAGGGGCGTGCAGGGTGCTGCTCACGGGTGGTGCGCCTCGGGTATTTCATATGCTGGACAGGTCGCCATATGGTCGGGCACGGGGAAACCCGCACCAAATCAGCGGTTTTCATCCTGTACGGGCACCCCTGCGGACGGAAAGAATCCGCTCGAACCGGCCTCCGACCGGGAATCCTCCACCGCGCGGGAGTCCTCCGCCACACGGCCCGGACGCACCAGCGGCACCTGCGGACCGTCCGCCTCCCGCAACCATCGGAGCAGCACCGCGTGCACCGCCGCAGCACCCACCAGCTCGGGGTCCGGATCCGACAGGTGCGTCGGCCACATCAGGAACGCGTGCCCCTGCTCCCCGCCCAGTCCGCCGTGCGAGCCGATCTGCTCCTCGAAGGCGTGCACCGTCCCGGTCCGGGGATCGAACGCCGAGTTCACCATGACGTCGGCCACGTGCGGGAAGGCATCGGTCCGGCGGACCGCCTCCGCCGCGCCCGGCCCGAACGGCGCCAGCAGTTCCTCCGCCGCACCGGGCTCGTCCAGCCGGGCCACCGCCCCGCCCGGCCCCAGCACCTGCCCGTCCACCAGCAGGAACCCGATGCCCGGATGGTTGGCCAGGGTCGCCAGCAACGCGGGGTGCACCCGCTCGATCAGCTCCCGCGGAGCCCGGCCCGGCACGTCCGGGAAAGAGATCAGTCCGAGGTTGCCCGAGGCCAGTACCACCGGCTCCGGACCTCGTACGGGGTGGGCCTCCTCCTCGCCCTCCTCCACCGGCCGGTGGAGGGCCGCGAGCACCGCGGCGCGGGCCTCGGCGCCGCTGGGAGTACGTCCGGCCCGGCGGGAGACCGGCAACCCGCAACCCGCCCGGACCAGGTCCTCCAGGGTCAGCCCGTACTGGCCGAGGAAGGTCTCCCCCGGGCTCTGTCCGTGGTCCGACAGCAGCACGATCCGGTACTCCCTGGGCGCGTGCTCGGCGACGCGGGCGATCAGCGCGAGGCTCCGGTCGAGTCTGGCCAACACCTGATCGGTGTCCCGGCCCTGCGGCCCCGAATGGTGCGCGACCTCGTCGTACGCGACCAGGTCCGCGTAGATCGCGGCGCGCCCCGCGAGCATGTCGCCGATCACCGACGCCACCACGACGTCCCGTTCGACCACCGTTGCGAAGGCCCGGATCAGCGGGTAGAGCCCGCCCCTCGGCACCCTCGGCCCGTCCCCGCGGATGCGCGCCCGCAGTGACTGGCCGACCTCCCGGACGACCTCGGCGACGAAGGACACTGCGGTACGAACGGCATTGGCCGGGTCGGAGAAGTACGCGAAGTAGCCCGCGCGGGAACGGTTCGCCGGGCTCCGCCGCGCCGACACCGAGAGGACCAGCGCCAGCTGGTCGGCGCCGCCGCTGAACAGGTTGCCGCGGCTCGCCCCGTCGTGGCTGAGCAGCCCGCCGTTCCCGGTGCGCGCGACGGCGCGCCGCTGGAGCTCGGCGGCGCTGGTGGGCCGGTTGCAGACCACCACCTCGCCGGTGTCCTTCTCGTACCAGCGGAAGGCGGGCACGTCGAAGTTGGAGCCGTACAGGATGCCGAGCTGGCTGGCACCGGTCTGGCTGGACCAGTCGGTACGCCAGGGCGTGATCCGGTGGGTGCGGTCCAGCCAGCCGGCCACCGTGGGCATCAGGGCGCTGCCCGCGGCCCGGCGCAGCACCTCGTACCCGACCCCGTCGAGCTGGAGGAAGAGGAAGCCCGGAGCGGTCTCGCCCGCGCCGGACGCCCCGTGTCCGCGCTGGCGCCGGCGTCGCCGGTCGGCCAGCCGGTGGAGCCGGCGCCGGTAGGCCTCGTCGTCGCGCACGGCCAGCGCGGTCGAGGTCGCCGACGCGACGGCGGACATCACCGCGGCCACCACGACGGCGGTCTGCGGGGCCACTTCGCCGTACCCGGACGGGATCAGGCTGAGCGCGAGCAGCAGCAGGGAGCCGTTGAGGAAGAACACCAGCAGGCCGAGCACCAGCGCCGGCACCAGCAGCAGGGCGCGGACCAGCAGGGGCCACACCAGAGCGCTCAGCAGGCCGAAGGCCCCGGCGCCCCAGGCCGCGGTCAGCCCGATCTGCGTGATGCTGTCGCCGTCGTTGGACTGCAGCCGGAAGTCGGGCAAGATGCCGGCCAACACGAGCATCGTGAGGGTGGACACCGCCCAGACCAGGATCACCCGCACCAGGGCGCTGCCCGTGGCCCGCCACCGTACTCGCCGCACGCCGTACCGCCTCGTGTGTCCCGAGCCCACCGCCGGGCGGGGTGCCCCAGCGGCGGCCGGGGGAAGTGCCCCCGGGCCCGCGCGCCCCGCGCGCCGTCCCCGCCGCGCCTTCCAGCGTCGCACAACCGGGCAGGCGCGGCCGGGTGACACGGGCGGCGCACGGAGGTACGCACGGACGTACGCGCCCACGCGCGGAACCGGCGAGTTCGGTTCGGGGCGCGGCAGGTTCGGGCTACGAGCCGTCGTAGCCCGCGGTCGGCATGGACAGCCGGCGGTGCACTTCGGCCTTCATGGCGGGGGTGTACCGCGGCTCGTCCAGCCCGGCGGTCTCCAGCCGTACGCCGCGCCGCTCGCACTCGGCGGTGAATTCCTCGACGGACCGCAGCGCGCGGGCCAGCACCCGGTGGTTGGGGGCGACGAACAGGTCCACCTGTCCGGCTTCGACGTCGCACCAGAGCCCGCAGTGGTCGGCGCGGAGCCCGTAGAAGAGCAGCTCCTTCGTCACGACGTAGCCGCGGTCGGCGGCCCAGCGGGCGCACATCGCGTGCTGGCTCCGGGTGTCCACGGCAAAGGGGTCGGCGTCCAGATCTTCGAGCGGGGCCAGGCTGGCGATCGCGGCCACGCGCAGCTCATCCATGCCGCCCGACCCTACTCCGATCCGCGGCCCGGGAGGAGGGGGGGTGCTTGCTCCGGTTCCGGGCACTTCGGCGGGGCAGGCTCTAGGCTCAAGGGGTCCGGGGACGTGACGGGGACGGTGAGGCCGGGTGTCGGTGGAGATCACCTGGTGGGGACATGCCACATGCACGGTCGAGGATTCCGGAGTGCGGCTGCTGACCGACCCGCTGTTCGTCCGGCGGCTCGCGCACCTGCGGCGGCGGCGCGGGGCGCTGCCCCCGCCGCAAGCGGCCGAGGCCGACATCGTGCTGGTGTCGCACTTGCATGCGGACCATCTGCACCTGGCGTCGCTGTCCCGGCTGGCGCCCGGGACCCGGCTGCTGGTGCCGCGCGGGGCGCGCCGGGCCGTGCCGGGGCTCGCGCGGGTCGCCGCGGTGCGCGGGCTGGCGGTCACGGAGGTGACCCCGGGCGAGGAGGTAGCCGTACGGGCCGGGGTGCGGGTCCGTGTGGTGCGGGCGCGGCACGACGGGCGGCGGCTGCCGGTGGGGCCGCACCTGACGCAGGCGCTCGGGTACGTGGTCCAGGGCGCGGCGCGGACGTACTTCGCCGGGGACACCGGGCTGTTCGACGAGATGGCCGAGGAGGTCGGGCCGGTGGACGTGGCCCTGCTGCCGGTCGGCGGCTGGGGCCCGTTCTTGGGACCGGGGCACCTGGACTCGGGCCGGGCGGCCCGGGCGCTGGCCGCGCTGGCACCGGCCGCTGCGGTGCCGGTGCACTACGGGACGTACTGGCCGATCGGGCTGGACGCGGTGCGGCCGCACGAGTTCCACGCGCCGGGCGAGGAGTTCCTACGGCGTGCGGGACTGCTGGCGCCGAAGGTGACGGTCCGGGTCCCCGACCACGGCGAACGGGTGCGGCTGCCGTGACGTGGCACGAGCTGGCGGCGGCGGTCGGTCAGGTACCGCCGGAGGCGACCCGGCAGGCGGTCGGCTATCCGGCGCTCTTCGTGCTGGTGGCGTTGGGCGCACTGGTGCCGGTCATCCCGACGGGGGCCCTGGTCAGTTCCGCGGCGGTGGTGGCGTTCCACCAGGAGCCGCTGCCCTTCGGGGTGCTGCTGGTGTGCGCGGTGTCGGCGGTGGCCGCCTTCGCCGGGGACATCGCCCTGTACTGGCTGGGGCAGCGCGGGGTCGGTTCCCGCAACGGCTCGCGATGGCTGGAGGCGCTGCGCGGCCGGGTCACGCCGGAGCGCCTGGCGCACGCGCAGACGCAGTTCGACGAACACGGGGTCCTGGTCCTGGTGCTGTCCCGGCTGGTTCCGGCGGGCCGCATCCCGGTGATGGTGGCCTGCCTGCTGGCGCGGCTCCCGCTGCCCCGGTTCGCCCGTGGCGACGCCCCGGCCTGCCTCGCCTGGGCGGCGACGTACAGCCTGATCGGCATTTTGGGCGGCTCCCTGTTCCCGGAGCCCTGGAAGGGCGTGGCCCTGGCGGTGGGCCTGGCCCTCCTGATCAGCGCGGCCCCGGCCCTCTGGCGCCGCGTGCGCCCGCCCGCGCCGCGCTGACCTCCGGCGGCCGGTCCGCGCCGGCGGGCGGGGTCACAGCAGCGGGGGCACGGCGGCGGGCGGGTCACAGGGAGCGGGAGCCACCGATCGGGAGGTCCCACAGGTCGGCGCGGGCCAGGCCGGCGCGGGTCCAGGCCGCCCGGACCCGGTGCAGGGGTTCCATCACGGGCTCCGCGGACAGGACGAAGGTGCCCCAGTGCATGGGGGCCATCCGCCGGGCGCCGACGTCGAGGCAGGCCTGCACCGCCTCCTCCGGGTCGGCGTGCACGTCGCTGAGCCACCACCTGGGCGCGTAGGCCCCGATCGGCAACAGGGCGAGGTCGATCCCAGGATGGCGGCGCCCGATCTCGCCGAACCAGTGTCCGTACCCGGTGTCCCCCGCGAAGTAGACCTTCCTGGGCGTCTCGGTCCGTGTGGCGGTGAGCACCCAGCCGCCCCACAAGGTGCGGCAGGTGTCGATCAGCGAGCGCTTCGACCAGTGGTGGGCCGGGACGAAGTCGAAGCGCACGTCGCCCATTTCGGCCGACTCCCACCAGTCGAGCTCCGTGACCCGGGTGAAGCCCCGCCGCCGGCACCAGCGGGCGAGGCCGGCCGGGACGAAGAGCGGGGTGTTCCGGGGCAGCCGTTTGAGGGTGGGGGCGTCGAGGTGGTCGTAGTGGTTGTGGCTGATCACCACGGCGTCCACCCGGGGCAGCTCCTCCCAGCGCACCCCCACCGGGGTCATCCGGGCCGGCGTGCCGAGGATGCGCCGCGACCAGACGGGGTCGGTGAGCACGGTCAGCCCGCCGACCCGCAGGACCCAACTGGCGTGGCCCGCCCAGGTGACGCAGACCGTGCCGGGGACCGCGGCAGGCAGTGGGCCGGGGGCGTACGGCAGGTCGGGGATGCCGCGGAGCCCGTCCGGGCCGGGCCGGAAGGCGCCCTCGCGGGCAAGCCGGGCGAAGGCGCGCACACCGGGCAGCGGGGTGGTGAGCCGGTCGGCGAAGGAGCGTGGCCAGGTGCGGAGTTCGCCGAGCGGACGGGGCGCGGAGGCGGGAGGAGCGGGGGCAGGAGGAGCGGGGACGGAAGGAGCGGGGGCGGAGAGGGCCGGGGGCTCGGGGAGGGGCGGGTCCGTGGGCGGTGCGGGCCGGAGTGCTGGACGCGCGGCGGTGTCGGGTCGCGCCGCTGCCGCGGGGTCGGCCGTGGGGGCGTCCGTCTGATTGCTCATCAAGAAGTCTCCGTTCACCGCACATCGGGCTCGTCGCGTCGGTTGGCGAAAGTTCCGGTCAGGAGGTCAGTCCGGCCAGGACCGATCCGAGGAGGTCCAGGGAGCGCCGCACGTGCGGCAGTCCGAGGGGGTCGCGCGCGGTGAGCGCGGCGAGCCGCTCCTGCGGGGTGGCGCCGAGCAGCGGACCGGTCGACAGGCGGACCCGCAGCGCGCCCAGTTCGTCCGCGAACCGCTGCCCGCCGGGGGTGGGCGCACCGAGCCGGCCGCCCAGGTAGTCCTCCAGTTCCATGGCGTCGCGGACCCCCTGCCGGGCCAGCCCGGCACGCAGCGGGGTGAGGTCCGCGTACAGGTGACGCCCGGCCTGCGGGGGCCGGGCGAGGGCGCCGACGGCCAGCAGTTCCCGGTGTGCCGCGGCGGCCACCGCGCCGTGCAGGGCGGCTGCGGCGTAGGCGCGTGCGGCGACGGCGGCGGGCTCGTCGAGCGCGTGGGCGGCGGCCTCGGCGACGGGCCCCGCGACCATCGCGCCGGTCGCGGTGAGGATGTCCAGGGTGCGGGCCCGCAGCCAGGTGCCGCGCGGTGTGCCGGGGAAGCGGAGCACGGCGGCGGGCCAGCCGGCGGGCAGCAGGGCGCCGGACAGGTCGAGGAGTACGGCGGCCTGTTTCGGGAGCATCTCGGCCGGGCTCAGGACGAGGGTCTCGTGCGGCCGGTGCACGGTGTCGCGCCAGCTCTCGTCGCTGACGACGAACAACCCGGCGTCCTCGGCGGCCTCGCAGGCCTCGCGCAGCATCTCGGGCGGGGGCACGGTCGCAGTGGGGTCGTCGGCGACCGACAGCAGCAGGACGCGCGGATCACCGCCCTCGGCGCGCACCCGTCGCACGGTCTCCAGCAGGGCGTACGGGTCCGGGATGCCGCCGCACTCGGCCGGGGTGGGCACGTGGTACGCCCGCCGTCCCAGCAGTCGAACCTGTGGTGTCCACCAGGCGGGACAAGGCCGGGGCAACATCACATCGCCCCCGTACGCGCCGAGCAGTGCGAGCAGCAGCGTGGGCGCCCCGGGTCCGGCGGCCACGTTCTCCGGCTCGGTGGGGAGTCCGCGCCGTCCCCAGTGGCGGCAGGCGGCCTCGCGTACCGGCTCTCCGCCGCCCGGGGGTTCGGGCGCGGAGCGTTCGGCGGCTGCGGCGATCACCGCGGTGAGTTCCGGCAGCACGGGCAGGCCGGGCTGGGGCGCGAGCGGTCCGTACCGGACCGGACCCCGGTCCTCCGCCGTGCGCTGCATCCCCGCCACCTCACCCTGCCTTACCCGTTCCGTGCACTCCGCCGATCAAGCCCTTTATACGGTTATTCGCAGGGGTACGCCTCTTATCGCCCCCTCGGTGCCGGGGCGGTGCTCAGCCCTGCCGACCCACCAGGGCCAGCAGGCGCGTCTGGGCGTCCGCGCCCGCGGGCACGTCCAGCGGCGGGGCGAACATCCCGCTGGCCGCGAGCGCGTCGGCGTGCGGCGTGACCGCCTTGAGGGAGAACTCGACCAGGTCCTCCGGGAGGCGGTCGACGGCTCCGATGGCCCGGGAGAGGTCCCAGGTGTGCAGGATGCAGTCGACGGTCAGCTCCGAGCAGTACGCCGACCCGCGCACGGGCCCGTACGAGAGCGTGACCGTGCGGTCCAGCGCCCCGGGCGCGACGAAGGCGGCGTGCGCGGCGGTCGCCGCCCGGTCCCAGGCGGCGTACGGGTCGTCGCCGAGCACATCGCCGGAGAAGACGTCCCCGATCTCCTCGACGGTGCGGCCGTCGGTGACCATGGGCGGGATCCACAGCTGCTCACCGGTGACGTGGTTGACCAGATCGCGCACGGTCCACTCCGTACACGGGGTGGGGGCGTCCCACTGGTCGTCCGCGACGGCGTGCACCCGCTCGCCGAAGAGCCGCAGGGCCTCGGCATGCCGTTCGAGCAGTGTGTCCGGCATGGGTCCTCACCGTCCTCTGCCAGTGGATGACTCAGGGATTCCCTGGGGGGATTCCTCAGGGGGACTCCGCTTGGGCCCACTGTCCTCGTACCCGGGTTTCCCCGCCACTCACTCACCACCCCTCCCTTTGCCCTACAAGACTTGTGTCCATATACCGAAACGCCTATCTCGAATCGCGAGCACATCCTCTACGGTGATCACAACGCTTCCACAACGACGAGGAGTCGGGCCATGAGCGGCAGGGAAACGGCTGTTTACACGCACGGGCACCACGAGTCCGTGCTGCGCTCGCACCGCTGGCGCACCGCCGCGAACTCGGCGGCGTACCTGATCGGCGAGCTGCGGCCGGGGATGTCGGTACTGGACGTGGGCTGCGGCCCGGGCACCATCACGGCGGACCTCGCGGACCTGGTCGCGCCGGGCGGCCGAGTGACGGCGGTCGACGCGGCGCAGGACGTCGTGCAGCAGGCCGCGCAGTACGCGCGGGAACGCGGCCTGGACGGGGCGATCACTTTCGGCACGGCGGACGTCCACGCGCTGGACTTCCCGGACGACTCCTTCGACGTGGTCCACGCCCACCAGGTGCTGCAACACGTCGGGGACCCGGTGCAGGCGCTGCGCGAGATGCGGCGGGTGTGCCGGCCGGGCGGGATCGTGGCCGCCCGGGACGCCGACTACGCGGCCATGGCCTGGTACCCGGCGGAGCCGGGCCTGGAGGGGTGGCTGGAGCTGTACCGCCGGGTGGCCCGTGCCAACGGCGGTGAACCGGATGCCGGGCGCCGCCTGCTGTCCTGGGCGACGGCGGCGGGCTTCACGGAGGTGACGTCGTCGGCGACGGCCTGGTGCTACGCCACGGAGGAGGAGGTCGCGTGGTGGTCCACGTTGTGGGCGGACCGCACGACGGCCTCGTCCTACGCGTCGATCGCGACGGGCGGCGGTCATGCGACCCCGATGGAACTGGCCGCCGTCGCCGAGTCCTGGCACCGCTGGGCTGCGGCCCCGGACGCCTGGTTCTCCGTCCTGAACGGCGAAATCCTGGCGCGGGCCTGATCCCCACCCCGAGCCCCCGCGAAGGCCCGGACGGTGGTCTAGACGGGGGTCTAGACGGGAGGACGCATGCGGAAGTTGTACGAGGGGGGCACCGGGCGGTCCGTCAGGCGGGACCAGACCTCCGAGAGGATCTCGTCCCCCTCCCGCAGGTCGGGCAGCTCGAAGCCCTCCTCGAACACCCGGCGGGCCGCTCCGACATGACCCTCCGCCGCCAGCAGATCGGCGGCGAGCAACCGGAACCGCCCCTCCTCGCGCAGCGCGGGCCGCAGCCGGTCCCACACCGCCCGGGCCGCCGGCAGCTGTCCGGCCGTCAGCAGGGCCGTCATCGCCTCCCGCCCCAGCGCGGATTCCGCAGCCGTCCACGGCTCGCCGCCACGGCTCTCCCCGACCAGGTCGTCGAAGGCCTCCGCGTACCGCTGGGCCGCCCGCGCCGGATCGCCGGCCAGCGCGTCCGCCACCGCCAGGCACCGCAGCAGCGGCCACCGCGAGGGCGCCAGACCCAGGCCGCGCTCCCAGCTGCGTACCGCCTGCGCCACATCGCCCGCGTGCCACTGGGCCACGCCCAGGTGGTACTCGGTCAGCGGATCCGCGGGGGCCGTCTCCAGCATGTCCCGCCAGTGGGGGGCGACCAGGCTGGGCCCCGGCGGCACCACCCGCCGCGGGGTGGGGAAGACCCCGGTGCGCCACAGCTCCAACCAGGGCTCCTGGGCCTCTCCGAGCCCCGAGGCCTCGAACGGGGTGCCGGGCAGTTCGTGGCCGCCGCACAGCACCTCCAGCGCGCCCCACCCCGAGCCGGTGGCCAGCCGCTCCACCGGTTCGGTGTCGGCGCAGCCGCGCCACGCTTCGTACGCCTCCTGGACCCTCTCCCCGGGGAGGCGGGCCGACAGGGCCGCCTCCGCGCAGGACCGGGCCGCCGCCCAGTCGGACCCGTGCACCGACGCGGGGTCCGCCGTCAGCGGCCCGTACGCCTCCAGCCAACTGAACTCCGCCCCGCCCTCCAGCCGTACGTGCTCCAGCTGGGTCCGGGCCAGCCCGGCCTGGATCTCGGCGTAACCGCCGGTCCCCGGCTCCGTCAGCCACTCCTGCCAGCGCCGGCCGCCCTCGCCCGCACCCCACACGAACAGCTTGCGGCCGCGCAGCCGGGCCGTGGAGGTCTGGACGAGTCCGCTCCCCTCGGCGTCCAGCGAGGCGATCCAGGGGCGGACTCCGTCCGGGACCTCGTAGAAGAAGTCGGCCGGGTACGTGCTGCGCAGCGGGTACGTACGGTCCTCGCCCTCCCACTGCGGTACGGGGATCCGCCGCAGCGCGCGCTCGTAGCCGAAGTGCCAGGCTTCGTCGGCGGGGGCGAGCACCCGGGTGCCCGGGTCCTCCGGGACGGCGATGTTGGACCACCAGTAGACGGGCACGGGCCGCTCGTGCGGGTTGCGCACGCGGACGCCCACGTACAGGAACTCCGCGTCGTCGGGCAGCCACAGGTCCACCTGGAACGGCAGGTCGCGCAGCCGCTCCCACTCCCACAGCCGCACCATCACGCCCCCGTCCGGCCCCGGGACGAGCCCGGCGTGCAGCGGGGCACAGGACAGGGTGGTGTGGCCGGTGGCGCCGATGTTCCACTCGATGCCGCCCGAGTACCAGGCGCCGTTGAGGGCGAAGTTGGCGGGCTGGAACACCGGGTTGCGGTAGAGCAGTTCTCGGCCGGTGGGCACGTGCACGAGCGAGTGGACCCGGCCGCCGAGTCCGGGCAGCACGGTGACCCGCAGGTGGGCGTTCTCGATGACGACGGCCTCGAACTCGCTCTCCCGCCGGTGCCGTCGGTAGCCGTCGCGCAGCCGTACGGGCAGGATCGAGCGCAGCGGTTCGTACCCGATCTGCCGGGCCATGTCGCGCGGCAGTCCGTTGCGCGAGCGCTCGTCCAGTGCGTGCGCGTCGGCGGGTGCGCGCAGCACGGGCAGCGGGTTCTCGGGCCCCAAGGGGGCTGCGGGCAAGGTCAGTACGGCGCGGCGGACGGTGGTGGCCATGCAGGAAATGGAACACGCCACGGCGGCCGGTGCACAGGGGTTCCGCGGATCATCACCGGTCAGGATTGCGCAAAGCCCTGGCCGGAGCCCTACGCGAAGGCACCCACCACAAGGTCGGCCAGCAGCGCTCCGGCCCGCGCGTCGGGGTCCAGGTCCGGGTCGTAGATCGTGACGTTGAGGCCCACGCACCTCGGGGATCCGATCAACACGCCGAGCAGTTCGGCCAGTTCGGCGGGGAGCAGTCCGCCGGGGTCGGGGCTGTCCACGGCGGGCATCACGCTCGGGTCCAGTACGTCGGCATCCAGGTGCACCCAGAATCCGGCGGTGTCCGGCGGGTGCAGCCCGTCCAGTGCGGCGCGCGCCACCGGGGCGGCGCCGCGCGCGCGGATCTCCCCGACGGTGGCCGCGGAGATCCCCGCCGCCCGCAGTTCCGCGAGGTCCGCGTCGCCGTCGCGCAGCCCGAAGAGCCGCACGTCCTCGCCCCGGAGGTAGGGCCCGAGTCCCTCCAGGTCCGCGAGGTCGGCCTGACCGCGCCCGGTGGCGAGCGCGAGCTCTTCCCCGCCGGCCGCCCCGACGGGCCCGTTCACCGCTTCGTTGCCGGGGTGGCGGAAGTCGGCCGAACCGTCGATCGCGGCCAACCCGTACCGCCCGAGGCGGCGCATGGCGAGGGAGGCGCCGAGTTGGATCGAGCAGTCCCCGCCGAGGACGACGGGGAACTCCCCGGACCGCAGGTGCTTCTCGATCCGGTCGGCGAGCCTGACGGTGTACGCGGCGAGGGGGCCGGCGTGGAACACTCCCTCGCCTTCCTTCCACGCGCCGCGGTCGTAGCGCGGGGGGACCACGACGCCGCCCTCGCGGGCACCGAGGCGGCTCAGCAGGCCCTGGTCGCGCAGGGCGCCCGCCAGTTTGTAGACACCGGGTACGGTGCCGGGCGCGGGCGGGCGCAGGCCCAGGTTGGACGGCGCGTCGAGGAGCACGAGGCTTCGCATGCCCTCATCCTGCGCGACCGGCGGCCCCGGGACCAGACATCTCGGCGGTGATCGCCCAGCGTTCGTGGTCGCGCCAGGCCCCGTCGACGAAGAGGAAGTCCGGGGAGAACCCCTCCCGTCGGAACCCCGCTCCGCGGACCAGGGCGAGGGACGCCGTGTTGCCCGGCTGGATGTTGGCCTCCAGCCGGTGCAGCCCCAGGCCCGACCCGCCCTCGGGGGCGAAGGCGTACGCCACGACCAGCCCCAGCGCCTCCCGGAACAGGCCCCGCCCGGCGGCGTGCGCGAAGGCGCCGTAGCCGAGCGCCCCGCACCTGAAGGCTCCGCGGACGATGTTGTTGATGTTGACGAAGCCCGCGATGGCCCCGGTCCCGCGCTCGCAGACCAGGAAGCCCGCCCGGCCCTCGCCCCCGATCAGCCGCGTCGCGTACGCCTCGTACTCCTCGATCGTCGCCGGGGGCGAGAGCCACGGGTGGTGGAGGTTCCGGCTCTCGTGCACCCGGGCGGTGAACTCGGGGCCGTCGGCGAGCCGGAAGGGCCGCAGCCCGACGTGCGTCCCCTCACTGAGGTAGCTGGAAAACGACATCCGCCCAGGCTACGAGGTGTGACAGGATCCCCGACGTGATCATCACCTCGGACACCGAAGAAATGCTCCGGGCGGCGGCGCGCAACAACGCCGAGTGGTGCGCGGCGGTCAGCGGCGGCGGCGTGCTCGCGGCCGACGCGTGGACCAGCGCCCGCCGCACCCCGCCCTATTACCCCGACGCCGTGACCCTCACCGCGGACGCCTCGACCGCCGGCATCCTCGCCGGGATCGACACCGACTCCCCCGGCTGCTCGGTCAAGGACAGCTTCGCCGCGCTGGACCTGGCCCCGGCGGGCTTCGAGGTCCTGTTCGAGGCCCAGTGGATCCACCGCCCGGCGGGCACCCCGGCCGGCCGGTCCACCCTCGACTGGACGCGCGTCCGCGATGTCGGGGAGCTGGCGGTCTGGGAGGCCGCGTGGGACGGCGAGGAGAGCACCGGATTGTTCCACCCGGCGCTGCTGACGCAGGAGATCGCCTTCCTGGCCGGCCGGTCCGCGCAGGGCCGGATCGTCGCCGGAGCCGTCGCGAACGTCACCGACGGCGCCGTCGTCGGCGTCTCCAACGTGTTCACCGCGGACGGCACCCCGGACGACGAGGCCTGGACGGGGGCCCTCACCGCGATCACGGCCCTCTGGCCCGACCTCCCGGTCGTCGGCTACGAGGCGGGGGACGACCTCGACACCGCCGTCCGCCACGGATTCACGGCCCTGGGGCCGCTCCGCGTCTGGCTGCACACCGCGTAGCCGGGCCCCCTCCGTGCCCACCGGACTATGTAAGGCGGGGCTCCAGCGCCAGGCGGGGGACGTCGGACCGGTCGATCCCGAACACCTGGGCGTACAGGGAGAGTTCCGCCTCCAGCGCCCGGACCATGGTGTCCGCCCGCCGGAAGCCGTGTCCCTCGCCTTCGAAGGCCACGTACGCGTGCGGCACGGGTCGGCCCCGTAGCGCTGACAGGAGGCGCTCCGCCTGGGCCGGCGGACAGACCGGGTCGTCCAGACCCTGGAGCAGCACGAAGGGTGCGGTGATGCGGCCCGCACGGGCCACCGGCGAGCGCTCGCGACAGCGTACGGCGAGGGTCTGCGGCGGTCCGGCCAGGCCGTCGACGTAGTGGGATTCCAGGTCGTGGGTCTCCTCGGCGAAGCCCAGCAGGTCGAGTACGGGGTAGATGATCGCGGCGCAGGCGTACAGGTCGGTGGCGGCCAGCGAGGCCGCAGCCGTCCAGCCGCCCGCGCTGGCGCCCCGGATGGCGAGCCGGTCGGGGTCCGCGGTGCCCTCGGCGGCCAGCGCCCGGGCCACCGCGGCGCAGTCCTCCACGTCGACCACGCCCCACTGCTCGCGCAGCCGCTCCCGGTAGGCGCGCCCGTAGCCGCTGGAGCCGCCGTAGTTCACCTCGGCCACCCCGATGCCGCGCGAGGTGAAGTACGCGATGTGCAGGTCGAGTACGGGCGGCACGTGGTCGGTTGGACCGCCGTGCGCCCACACCACGTACGGGGGCAGCTCGTCGGCGGGGGCCCGCATCGCGGGGTGGTGCGGCGGGTAGACGTGGGCGTGGATCTCCCGGCCGTCCTGACCGAGGAAGGTCCGGCTCTGCGGTTCCGGATAGAACGCCGGGTCCACCGGGTCCACGCCCGCCGCGCCGACCACCCGGGCGTGCCCGTCCTCGGTGTCCAGCTCCACCACCTCGTAGGCGCTGCGCGGGCTGGCCGCGACCCCGTAGACCCGGGTGCCGTACGCGGCGAGCGTGGGCTGCCAGGCCGTCCACGGCCCGGCGGCGTCCACCAGGTCACCGGTCTCCGGGTCGAGGACCGCGAGCACCGAGGACCCCTGGCCGTGCAGGACGGCGACGAGCCCGCCTCCGGAACCTTCGGCCGGGCCGGGACCTCCGGGGATCGGGACGAGCCAGTTCAGCCCCGGCTTCCAGAGCGGACCGCCGAACTCCTCCTCGCGCGGGCACAGGTTGACGGCCTCGCCGGTCACCGGATCCACCCGGTACGGGTTCCACCAGCCGCTGCGGTCACTCACGGCGAGGAGGGCCCCGCCGGAGGTCCACTCCACCTGGGCCACGGACTCCTCGGGGCCGCCGAGTACGGTACGGGCGCCGGTGAGCGTCCCGTCGTCCATGACCTCGGCGAGCCGTACCTCGGTGCCGTCCCACGGCATCCGGGGATGATCCCACACCAGCCAGGCGGCGCGGCGCCCGTCCGGGGAGAGTCGGGGTCCGGTGGTGAACCGGTGTCGATCGTCGGTCAGTTCGCGCACCCGGGACCGGTCCTCGGCGGCCGAACCGTCCAGCGGTACGGCGGCCAGCACGCGGCGCAGGTCGGTCGGCGCGGGCCCGGTGAACTCCTCCAGCACGCACCAGACTTCGCCGCCGCGCAGGACGGGGTCGACCCAACGCAGACCGCCGCCGACCCCGGAGACGGGGGTGATCGGCCGCGGGGCGGGGCCGCCGGGCGCGTCGGGCTCGTACGCGTACAACCTCTGGTCGGTGAAGTGGGCGAACACCACCAGGGGTCCGCCCGCGGGCCGTTCGGTACCGGCCCAGGGTCGGCCGCCGTACTCGGTGACCCGGCTGCGGACGTTCCACGGCGTGGGCAACACCGAGGCCTCGGGGCCACCGTCCGCGGGCCGGCGCACCAGGGTGCGGCGACCGCCCTCGGCGGGCCGGGGCTCGGTCCACCACACCTCGGGCCCGATCGTGCCGACGTACTCGGGACGCCCGTCGAGCGAGGCGGCGAGCGCCGCGTCGATGGGCGAGGGCCAGCTGCCGTAGGGCCCGGTCGGCACCGCCATCACCGGCTCCCCATCACAGGGTCCGCAGGGCGTGGTCGAGGACGCGGACCCCGAAGTGCAGGGCGTCGACGGGGACCCGCTCGTCCACGCCGTGGAAGAGGGACCAGTAGTCCAGGCCGGGCGGCAGCTTCAGCGGCGAGAAACCGTAGCCGGTGATGCCGAGCCGGGAGAACTGCTTGGCGTCGGTGCCGCCCGCCATGCAGAACGGCACCACGTGCCCGTCGGGGTCGAAGCGCTCGACGGCCCTGCGCAGGATCGCGAAGGTCCGCCCGTCCACCGGGGCTTGCAGGGCCACCTCGCGGTGGTGGAACTCCCAGGTCACGTCGGGTCCGGTGAGCTCGTTCAGGGTGGCCGTGAACTCGGCCTCGCCGCCGGGCAGCATCCGACCGTCCACGTACGCCGTGGCGTGGCCGGGGATCACGTTCAGCTTGTAACCGGCGCTGAGCATGGTCGGGTTGGCACTGTTGCGCACGGTGGCCTCGACGAGCACGGCGGCCGGCCCGAGCTTGTCGAGGACCGCGTCGAGGTCGAAGTCCCGGGCGCGCGGATCGACCGACAGGCCCTGGGCGGAGGCGAGTTCGGTGATGCAGGCGACGACGGTGTCGGTGAGCCGGACGGGCCATTGGTACTCGCCGATGCGGGCCACGGCGGCGGCCAGCCGGCTGACGGCGTTGGCCCGGTTGGGCTTGGATCCGTGGCCGGCGGTGCCGTGGGCGGTCAACTTGAGCCAGGCGGTGCCGCGTTCACCGGCCGCGATCGGGTAGAGGGCCTGGCCGGGCCCGTTGTGCACGGTGAAGGCGCCGGATTCGCTGAGGCCCTCCGTGCAGCCCTCGAAGAGGTGCGGGTGCTGGTCCGCGAGGAATCCCGAGCCGTCGACCGCGCTGTCCTCCTCGTCGGCGGTGTAGGCGATCACGATGTCCCGGCGCGGTCGTACGCCGGCCCGGGCCCAGGCCCGTACGACGGCCAGCACCATCGCGTCCATGTTCTTCATGTCGACGGCGCCGCGGCCCCAGACCACCCCGTCGCGGACCTCCCCGGAGAAGGGGTCCACGCTCCAGTCGGCGGCCTCGGCGGGCACCACGTCGAGGTGGCCGTGGACCAGGAGGGCCTCGGCCGAGGGGTCGGTCCCTTCGATCCGGGCGACGACGTTGGTGCGGCCGGGAGTGCGTTCGAGTAGGACCGGCTCCAGACCGGTGGCGGCGAGCCGCTCGGCGACGTATTCGGCTGCGGGGCGCTCGCGGCAGTCGCCGCCGCCCCGGTTGGTGGTGTCGATGCGGATCAGGCCGGAGGTGAACTCGACCGCTTCGTCGAGCGCCACCCGGTCGACCGGGGACTCCTGGGCCGGGGGCTGCTGGGCCGGGGGCTGCTGGGCCGGGGGCTGCTGGGCCGGGGGCTGCTGGGCCGGGGGCTGCTGGGCCGGGGGCTGCTGGGCCGGGTGTTGGGGGGTGACTGCGGGCATGTCAGCCATACTGCTCCTCCACGGCTGCCGAGACGACCGTCGTGACGGCCTTGAAGGTCCGGATCGCCTCGTACATCGTCTCGCTGGTGTACGCGGCCCTGCGCTCCCCGGAGCGTCCCGCACCCGGGACGACGGTGGCGGCCATGGCCAGGTGCTCGGCGTCGAACTCCAGCTCCACGGTGTACGGGCCGCCCCGCACGGGGTCACATCGCACGGCGAGGGCCGCGGCCTCCTTGGCGGCGGCCCGGATGTCGGCGGCGGTGCGGGCGGGCGTGCGGCAGACGGCGGCGTAGCGGGAGACGTGGTCCTTGACCGCCACCTTCACCGCGTCCGGCGCGTAGCCGTCGGCGTCGGCGCAGGTCAGGTCGTCGCCGGTGACGAGGACGACCGGCACCCCGTACTCGGCGACGACGTGCGCGTTGAGCAGTCCCTCGCTCGCGCGGACGCCGTTCAGCCAGACCCCGGTGATGGAGTTGGCGAGGTAGGTGTGGGCGAGGACGCCCTGCGATCCGGCACCCGTGTGGTAGCCCACGAAAGCGATGCCGTCGACGTCGCCGTGCTGGACGCCCTCGACCATGGAGAGGGACTTGTGGCGGCCGGTGAGCATCTCGGCGCGCTCGTCGAGCTGTTCGAGCAGCAGGTTCCGCATGGTCCAGTGGGCCTCGTTGATGAGGACCTGATCGGCGCCGCCGTCGAAGAAACCGAGCACGGCCGCGTTCACGTCGGAGGTGAACATCGGACGGCAGCGCTCCCACTGGGGCGTACCGGGCAGGACGTCCGCGGGCCAGGTGACGCCCGTGGCGCCCTCCATGTCGGCGGAGACGAGGATCTTCATCGGGCCCCCCGGGCGGTCGGCTGCGCACGGCGCGGCCGACACGGACGCAGCCGTCCACGCAGGTTCCCACCCTAACCGCCCGGCCCCGACGCGGCCGGGGGGCCACGCCCGGGGCCGGGGGCTCACCTCCGTCGGGAATTCCACCCGATCCGGTGAGCGCCCGGGCACCTCCGGGCGGGCAACGGCCTTGATCAGCCCTCGACTTCGTTCGCCAGGTTGGCCAGCAGGGTGTCGTAGATCCTGCCAAGACCCTTGGGGGCGAAAGTGCGCTCGAAGAAGCCTCCGATGCCTCCGGCACCGTTCCAGACGGTGGTGACCACGACCTTGGACTTGCCCTCGCCGGCCGGGGTGACGACCCAGGTGGTGACCATGGTGGAGTTGCGGTCCTTCTCCACGAGCTGGCCGTCGGTGGGCTCGGTGACCTCCAGCAGGCAGTCGCGCACGCGCTTGCTGGTGGCCTGGAGCTTCCAGTGGACGAGGGTGCCCTCGCCGTCGCCGCCCTCGCGCACCTCGTACTCGCTGAAGTGCTCGGGCAGCACCTTCCCCCGGGTCCCGGCGTAGTCCGCCAGCGCATCGAACACGGTCTCCGCGTCGGCCGCGATGATCCGCTCCGTGGTGGCCTCGACCTGAGCCATAGCTGTTCCTCCAGCAGTCGTGTCCGCTAATCGCGGCAAGCCAACCACCTTCGGGGCAGCCGCCCAAATCCGGGTCAGACGTGACAGCGGACGTAGACGAGGAGCGTGTCCCCGGGGAGGGCCTCCAGGTGCCGGTGCTCGGCGTACCACGCGCAAGGCGTGCTCGGCGGCGGTTTCCGCCCGCCGCAGACGCATGGCGTCCTCGGGCGCGTCCTCACAGAGGCAGCCCGGCCGAGCCGCGGCTGGGCGGAGCGCAGCCCCTCGACCCGCTCCCGGTAGGCGGCGACCAGGGGTTGCGCGGCCGGAGCCCGGCGCCGCCTCGGCCAGCAGTCCAGACCCCGGTCGACACACCGGCGCGAGGCTCGGGCCGGCGCGGGCCCAGCACCTCCACCTGGTCGAACGGGACGAGCGGATGTACGCGGGTGGGGCGTACGCGCTCAGCTGGTACCGGCGCCAGATCACGCGCCAAGTCCACCAACTGGCGACGGAATTCGGCATCGGCCCCTCCCGTCGGGCCGCGGCACGCAGGATGCCGGTCCCCGAACGGCCGGCCGACCCCGTGCCCACCAAACCCGCGACCGCACCCGCCGAACCCACCCAGCTCTCCCTCCTGTGACCTCGTACGGCCCCTGAAAGCTCATCACATCGGGCCAATCAGCAGCCCAAATCCGGTCTTCCGGGAGCGGCTTCCGGGACGATTCCGCCCAGAACCCTCGGCTGGGAGGCCCCATGCTGCACCCCACGAAGAAGCTCGGCCCCTTGAAGAAGCGTGCCGCCGTCCTGCTGACGATCGCCACCGCCACCGCGGCCGCCATCGTCACGAGCCCGGCCGGCGCGGCGCAGACGGTCGCGGCCCCGGCGGCGCCCGCCGCGCTGCGCTGGACCGGCTGCGCGACCCCCCGCTACCCCACGTTGCAGTGCGCCTCCCTGAAGGTCCCGCTCGACCACGACCAGCCCGCGGGACGCCAGATCTCCCTGGCCCTGACCCGGGTCCCGCACACCGCTGCCACGTCCCAGGGCCCGCTGCTGGTCAACCCCGGCGGCCCCGGCGGCAGCGGTCGGGCGTTGGCCGGTTTCATCGCGTCCGCACTCCCCAAGGACCTGGCCGCCCAGTACGACGTGATCGGCTTCGACCCCCGCGGCGTCGGCAAGAGCGAGCCCGCGCTCGACTGCGGTGCCGGTCATTTCTCCCCGGTGCGTCCGGACTCCGTACCGTTGGAGGCGCAGACCGAGCGGGCCAACCTGGAGCGGGTGAAGTCCTTCGCGGAGTCCTGCCGGAGCAAGCACGCGGACGTGCTCCCGTACATCGACACCGTCTCGGCCGCCCACGACATCGAGGTGCTGCGCACCGCGCTGGGCGTACGGAAGCTCAGCTACTTCGGCTACTCGTACGGGACGTACCTGGGTGCGGTGTACGCAAAGCTCCACCCGGACCGCGTGCACCGCCTCGTCCTGGACTCCGTGGTCGACCCGGGAGGGGTCTGGTACGAGGACAACCTGGCGCAGGACCAGGCCTTCGACGCCCGGCACAAGGCCTTCCTGGCCTGGGTGGCCCAGTACGACGCGAAGTACCGGCTCGGCACGGACCCGGAACGGGTCGAGAGGCGCTGGTACGCGATGCGCAACGCCCTGCGCACGGCGCCGGCGGGAGGAAAGGTGGGCCCGGCGGAGCTGGAGGACACCTACATGCCGGGGGGCTACTACAACGGGTACTGGCCGATCCTCGCCGAAGCCTTCGCGGCGTACGAGGTGTCCGCGGACCCGAAGCCGCTGGTGGCGGCGTACGAACGGTTCGGTGCGGTGGAGCCGTCGGGGGGCAACAGTTACAGCGTGTACACGGCGGTGCAGTGCCGGGACTCGGCCTGGCCGAAGGACTGGAACCAGTGGCGTGCGGACATGTGGCGCACGCATGCGAAGGCGCCGTTCATGACCTGGAACAACGCCTGGTACAACGCCCCGTGCGCGTTCTGGGCGACGGAGCCGCTCGACGTGCCGGACGTGATCAACGCCAAGCTTCCGCCGGCCCTTCTCCTCCAGGCGACGGAGGACGCGGCCACCCCGTTCGCGGGCGCGCTGAGCATGAAGGGGAAGCTGAAGGGCTCGGCCCTGGTGGTGGAGGAGGGCGGCGGCAACCACGGTGTCGCGCTGAGCGGGAACAAGTGCCTGGACGAGAAGCTGGCGGCGTACCTGCGCACGGGCCGGGCCTCCGACGCGACCTGCCCGGCCCAGCCGGCCCCGAAGCCGACCGCGGCCACCCGTGCGCTACCGCCGTCGGCGGGCGGCGCCGCACTCCACGGCCTGCTGGGCTTCCGGGGCTGATCCCCACCGGGCATGATCATGCCCGTGACCACCATTCCTGAGCGCAGCCACCTCACCCGCGTCGCCGCACCGGAGGGCGTCAGCCCCGGCACCGGTTACAGCCATGTCGTCTGGGGCACCGGGCGGTTCGTCGCCGTTTCGGGGCAGTGCGCCTTCGACGAGCGGGGCGAGGTGGTCGGCGAGGGCGACCCCGCCGCCCAGGCCCGGCAGGTGTTCGAGAACCTGCGCCGGTGCCTGGCGGCGGCCGGGGCGACCTTCGACGACGTCGTGAAGCTCACCTACTTCGTCACGGACGTCGCCCACCTCCCGGCCGTACGCCAGGCGCGCGACGCCGTGATCCCCGCCGACCGCCTCCCGGCCTCCTCCGCGGTCCAGGTCGCGGCGCTGTTCCGCCCCGAACTCCTCCTGGAGATCGAGGCCTTCGCAGTCCTCCCCGACTGAGGGACGTCCCATCGCCGAAGGGCCGTCCCGTCGCCATAGGGCCATCCCGTCGTCGAAGGGGGCGCCGGTGGGGCCCGCGGGGAGGGCCGGCGACCCGTCGCTCGCCGCGGCCGTCACCTACCCGACGGGGGGCGCGGCCTCTCCGGCCGGGTCGGCCCGGGGTCCGTCAGGGCAGCGCCCGCAGGGCCCGCGTCGCCGCCACCGCCAGGCGGGGATGGGACTGGGCGCGGGTCAGGGCCTCGCGGGCCCGCGGGTCCGCCAGGGCGCCCAGACCCTCGACGCAGGCCAGGGCCACCCGCCAGTACGGATCGTGCGGGGACAGCAGCCGCGACAGGGTCCGGATCAGGGCCGGCGCGGATTCCGGGGCGCGCAGGGCGGCGAGCAGCCGGACCGGCTGGAGGGCGTAAGCGGTGCGGAGCTCGTTGGTGGCGAGGGCCGCCGCCGCGCGGGCGGTGCGCGGGTCGTCCAGTACGGCCAGTGCTTCCGCGGCGGCCGCGCAGCGCGGGGGGTCGCGGTGGTTGAGGAGCAGCACCAGCGGCTCGAAGGCGCGCCGGTCCCCGGCCAGTCCCAGCCGGTACGCGGCCAGCTCGCGGGCCCACAGCGGCAGGCCGGCGGAGGTCAAGGAGTCCGCCAGGGCGTCGGGGTCCGCCGCGAGCAGTTCCTCGTACCGGGGTGACCGGCCCGATTCCGTTCGCAGTCGCTCCAGCACGTCGTTCACCCGGCCACCCTAGGGGGACACGGCCGCCGGCACGCCGGGTTCCCGGAGATGGAGGGTGCGTGCGACCGACGATGATCGATGATCGATGATCGGTACATTTCGGCGGTACAGGTCACATCTCCCTGCTCTGGCGCGACAGTTACCAGCGGGTTAATGTCAGTTCCATACGTACGGGCCGGCCTGGTGACGCAGCCGACTCGTACCGGTCGGTTCGGTACCTCAGGTACTTCTCTTTGTACGGCGTGGCCCCGGGACAGGGTCCGCCGCTTCTCCGCCCCGCCCTTCGGGCTGCTTGTGCGGTCTTTCGATCTCGAACCCGGATCCCCGATCTCGTATCCCGGATCCCGGCACTCGGGACTCGGATTCCGGCCGCGCGTCGTGCGCCGCGCGCCACCCCCCAGTCGTCACCCTCATCCACTGGAGTCCCGCGATGGACCTTCCGTCCACGTCCAGTCAGTCCTCTCTGCAGACCATCGCCGTCATCGGTCTCGGCACGATGGGCACCGGCATCGCCGAGGTCCTCGCCCGGGCCGGCCGCGAGGTCATCGGCATCGACATCAGCGACACCGCCACCCGCCGGGCCACCGCCGCGCTCGCCGCCGCCACGACGCGATCGGTGACCCGCGAGCGCATCAGCGAGCAGGAGCGGGAGGGCGTGCTCGCCCGCTTCCGCACCTTCACCGAGCTGACGGCCGCGGCCGACGCCGATCTCGTCATCGAGGTCATCCCGGAGGACTACGAGCTCAAGCAGCGCCTCTTCCGCGAGCTCGACGCGATCGTGCGGCCCGACACCATCCTGGCCACCGGCACCAACGCCCTCTCGGTGACCCGGCTCGCCGCCGAGTCGCAGCGCCCCGAGCGCGTCCTCGGCCTGCACTTCTTCAACCCGGCCCCGGCGATGAAGCTGGTCGAGGTCGCCTCCAGCGTCCTCACCGCTCCGCCGGCCGTCGAAGCCGTCACCGCGCTGGCCCATGAACTCGGCAAGGAGCCCGTCTCGGTCGGCGACCGCCCCGGTTTCGTCGCCGACGGCCTGCTGTTCGGCTACCTCAACCAGGCCGCTGCGATGTACGAGTCGAAGTACGCCTCCCGCGAGGACATCGACGCGGCGATGCGGCTGGGCTGCGGACTGCCCATGGGGCCGCTCGCGCTGCTCGACCTGATCGGCGTGGACACCGCCCGGACCGTCCTGGAGGCCATGTACGCGTCCTCCGGCGACCGCCTGCACGCCCCGGCACCGATCCTGGGCCACCTCACCGAGGCCGGGCTGACCGGGCAGAAGTCCGGGCGCGGCTTCTACACGTACGAGGAGCCCGGCAGCTCCACGATCGTCCGCGACGCGCAGACCCCGCTGGACGGGGCCCGGCTCGGCGAGGGCCGCCCGGTCACCTCGGTCGGCGTGGCCGGCTCCGGCACCATGGCCAGCGGCATCGCCCAGGTCTTCGCGCAGGCCGGTTTCGCGGTGGTGCTCGCCGCGCGCAGCCAGGAGAAGGCGGACGCCGCGAAGGCCGCGATCGGCAAGTCCCTGGACCGTGCGGTGTCCAAGGGCCGGCTGACCGAGGAGAACGCCGCGCAGACGCTGGACCGGATCACCCCGGCCGGCTCGCTGGACGCCTTCGCCGACGTGGACCTGGCCGTGGAGGCCGTCGCCGAGGACCTCGCGGTCAAGCAGGAGCTGTTCGCGGCCCTCGACAAGATCTGCAAGCCGGGCGCGGTGCTGGCCACCACGACCTCCTCGCTGCCGGTGATCGCCTGCGCCCGCGCCACCACGCGTCCGCAGGACGTGATCGGCATGCACTTCTTCAACCCGGCGCCGGCGATGAAGCTGGTCGAGGTGGTCCGGACCGTCCTGACCTCCGACGACGTGCACGCCACGGTCCGCGAGATCTGCACGAAGGTGCGCAAGCACCCGGTGGACTGCGGGGACCGGGCCGGCTTCATCGTGAACGCGCTGCTGTTCCCGTACTTGAACAACGCCATCAAGATGGTCGAGCAGCACTATGCGAGCCTCGACGACATCGACGCCGCGATGAGGCTCGGCGGCGGCTACCCGATGGGGCCCTTCGAGCTCCTCGACGTCGTCGGTCTGGACGTGTCGCTGGCGATCGAGAAGGTGCTCCACAAGGAGTTCCGCGACCCGGGCCTGGCCCCGTCCCCGCTGCTGGAGCACCTGGTGGCGGCGGGCTGCCTGGGCCGGAAGACCGGCCGCGGATTCCGTGAGTACGCCCGCCGGTAAGCAGCGCCCTGGCCAGGGGCCTCAAGAGCCGGATGCGTGGGGAGGGCTGCTCGGGTCTGCCGGACCCTCACGGCAGGCCATACCCTCCGAGCCCAGTGCGGGCTCTCCCCCGCATCCACCCCCGTCCCACCCCCCTCAGGCGCGCTCCCCCGCGCAAATGAAGTACTTTCGCTCTATGTCCCAGCCCGCCAAGACCTCGCCCCGCTCCGCCACGTCCTCCGACAGCCCGGAGAGCACCGCGGGCACCAAGGCGGCCGCGCAGCGGCTCAAGATGCGGCGCGAGCTCGCCACGGCCGCGATGGAGCTGTTCGCAACGAAGGGGTACGAGGCGACGACGGTCGACGAGATCGCCGCGACCGCGGGGGTGGCGCGCCGGACCTTCTTCCGGCACTTCCGGTCCAAGGAAGAGGCGATCTTCCCCGACCACGACGACACCCTGACCCGGGCCGAGGCGGTCTTGGACGTGGCCCCGGCGCACGAGCACCCGCTCGACACCGTGTGCCGTGGGATCAAGGAAGTCATGAAGATGTACGCCGCCTCGCCGGCGGTGTCGGTGGAGCGCTACCGGCTGACCCGTGAGGTGCCGGCGCTGCGTGAGCGGGAGATCGCCTCGGTGGCCCGGTACGAGCGGCTGTTCACCCGCTACCTGCTGGCCCATTTCGACGAGACCGACCACCACGACGGCAATGACGACCCGCTGCTGGCCGAGGTGGCCGCCTCGGCGGTGGTGACCGCCCACAACCACGTGCTGCGGCGCTGGCTGCGGGCGGGGGGCCAGGGGGACGTGGAGGCCGAGCTGGACCACGCCTTCTCGATCGTACGGAAGACCTTCGGCTCGGGGATCGGGGCGGGGCGGACCCTGAGCACCGCGCCGGCCCCGGCGGCTCCCGCCGAGGTCCGTGCGCAGGGCGAGGTGCTGGTGGCCGTCGCCCGGACGGACGCGCCGCTGGACGAGGTCATGCGGACCATCGAAGAGGCGTTGCGAAACAAACAGCAGTCCCTCTAGTCACCTACATCACAGTGGCCGCTCCCGTGCCGGGGGCGGCCACTTTCGTTTGTCCGACTTGCCCCTACTCACGGGTAACTATGATCGATCATCGCTCATCTGCGCAGGTCAATAGGCAAATGAGAGAAAGTTTTGGCACGCGGTGCCTTGCTGAGTGACACGGGGTGCCATACGTTAAATCTCATCCGGATGTCCCCGCGGTCCACGCCCACTCGGCACGGACCGCGCCCCGGACGCCTGCGTCACCAGGCACCGCACGCCCCACCCAGGGCGTCGCCAGCACCACGGCTCTCCCCTAGCCTCGGCCAGGGGGGGACCCTCACCGGACCGACGGCATCCCGCACCACCACACCACACCCGTTCCACGCACCTGCGTATCCCTCAGCGCACCCTCAACAGCGCTCGCCGGAGGCAACACCGTGAAGGACATCCTGGACGCGATCCAGTCACAAGCCGCTACGGCCGCCGACTTCGCGGCCCTGCCGCTCCCCGACTCGTACCGCGCGATCACCGTGCACAAGGACGAGACGGAGATGTTCGCGGGGCTCACCACCCGCGAGAAGGACCCGCGCAAGTCCCTGCACCTCGACCAGGTCCCGGTTCCGGAGCTCGGCCCGGGCGAGGCCCTGGTGGCCGTCATGGCCTCCTCGGTCAACTACAACTCCGTGTGGACCTCGATCTTCGAGCCGGTGTCCACCTTCAGCTTCCTGGAGCGCTACGGGCGCCTTTCGGAGCTCACCAAGCGCCACGACCTCCCGTACCACATCATCGGTTCGGACCTCGCGGGCGTCGTGCTGCGCACCGGCCCCGGCGTGAACGCCTGGAAGCCGGGCGACGAGGTCGTCGCGCACTGCCTCTCCGTCGAGCTGGAGTCCTCGGACGGCCACAACGACACGATGCTCGACCCCGAGCAGCGCATCTGGGGCTTCGAGACCAACTTCGGCGGCCTGGCGGAGATCGCACTCGTCAAGTCGAACCAGCTGATGCCCAAGCCGGACCACCTCAGCTGGGAAGAGGCCGCCTCTCCCGGCCTGGTCAACTCCACCGCCTACCGGCAGCTGGTCTCCCGTAACGGCGCCGGCATGAAGCAGGGCGACAACGTCCTGATCTGGGGCGCCAGCGGCGGGCTCGGCTCCTACGCCACCCAGTTCGCGCTGGCCGGCGGAGCCAACCCGATCTGCGTCGTCTCCAGCAAGCAGAAGGCGGACATCTGCCGCGCCATGGGCGCGACCGCGATCATCGACCGCAGCGCCGAGGGCTACAAGTTCTGGAAGGACGAGCACACCCAGGACCCCAAGGAGTGGAAGCGCTTCGGCAAGCGCATCCGCGAGCTGACCGGCGGCGAGGACGTGGACATCGTCTTCGAGCACCCCGGTCGCGAGACCTTCGGCGCCTCGGTCTACGTCACCCGCAAGGGCGGCACGATCGTCACCTGTGCCTCGACCTCGGGCTACAACCACGAGTACGACAACCGCTACCTGTGGATGTCGCTCAAGCGGATCGTCGGCTCCCACTTCGCCAACTACCGCGAGGCCTGGGAAGCGAACCGCCTCGTGGCCAAGGGCAAGATCCACCCCACCCTCTCGAAGGTCTACTCCCTGGAGGAGACCGGACAGGCCGCCTACGACGTCCACCGCAACCTCCACCAGGGCAAGGTCGGCGTCCTCGCACTCGCCCCCGAAGAGGGCCTGGGCGTGCGCGACCACGAAATGCGGGCCACGCACCTCGACGCGATCAACCGGTTCCGCAACGTGTAGCGGAGCGGACCGTCCAGCACATTCGCACCATCCGATCCGCCCGACCCGTCTGAGATCGTTCAAGGGCCAAAGGGACAGCCTGAGATGACAGAGCGCCAGAAAGACCGTCCGTGGCTCATGCGGACGTACGCCGGCCACTCCACGGCCGAGGCGTCCAACGAGCTGTACCGCCGCAACCTCGCCAAGGGCCAGACCGGCCTGTCGGTCGCCTTCGACCTGCCGACGCAGACCGGCTACGACCCCGACCACATCCTCGCCCGCGGCGAGGTGGGCCGGGTCGGGGTCCCGGTCTCCCATCTGGGCGACATGCGGCGGCTGTTCCAGGACATCCCCCTGGAACAGATGAACACCTCGATGACGATCAACGCCACCGCCATGTGGCTGCTGGCGCTCTACCAGGTGGCCGCCGAGGAGCAGGGTGCGGACATCTCGCAGCTCCAGGGCACCACCCAGAACGACATCGTCAAGGAGTACCTCTCTCGCGGGACGCACGTCTTCCCGCCCGGGCCCTCGCTCCGCCTGACGACGGACATGATCGCGTACACGGTCAACCACATCCCGAAGTGGAACCCGATCAACATCTGCTCGTACCACCTCCAGGAGGCGGGGGCCACCCCGGTCCAGGAGATCTCGTACGCGATGTCGACCGCGATCGCCGTGCTGGACTCGGTCCGCGACTCGGGTCAGGTCCCCGAGGACCGTTTCGGCGAAGTGGTCGCCCGTATCTCGTTCTTCGTGAACGCGGGCGTCCGCTTCATTGAGGAGATGTGCAAGATGCGCGCCTTCGGCCGCATCTGGGACCAGGTCACCCGCGAGCGCTACGGCATCGAGAACGCCAAGCAGCGCCGCTTCCGCTACGGCGTCCAGGTCAACTCCCTCGGCCTGACCGAGGCGCAGCCGGAGAACAACGTCCAGCGCATCGTGCTGGAGATGCTGGCGGTCACCCTCTCCAAGGACGCCCGGGCCCGCGCCGTGCAGCTGCCCGCCTGGAACGAGGCGCTGGGCCTGCCCCGGCCCTGGGACCAGCAGTGGTCGCTGCGCATCCAGCAGGTCCTGGCGCATGAGAGCGACCTGCTGGAGTACGAGGACATCTTCGCGGGCTCGCACGTCATCGAGGCCAAGGTGGACTCCCTGGTGGCCGAGTGCCTCGCCGAGATCGACCGGATCCAGGAGATGGGCGGCGCGATGGCCGCCGTCGAGTCGGGATACCTGAAGTCCCAGCTGGTCTCCTCGCACGCCGAGCGGCGCGCCCGGATCGAGGCCGGCGAGGACAAGATCGTCGGCGTCAACTGTTTCCAGCAGACCGAGGAGAACCCGCTCACCGCCGACCTGGACACCGCGATCATGACGGTGGACGGGGCGGTGGAGGCGACCATCGTCGAACGGATCGGCCGCTGGCGGGCCGAACGGCAGGAGTCCTCGGAGCGGCAGGGGAACGGCGACCCGTTCGTCTTCCCCACCGTGATGCAGGCCCTGGACCGCCTCAAGGAGGCCGCGGCCGGTACCGAGAACCTGATGGAAGCCACCCTCGAATGCGCCCGGGCCGGTGTCACCACCGGCGAATGGGCCAACGCCCTGCGCGAGGTGTTCGGCGAGTTCCGCGCCCCCACCGGGGTCTCCTCGGCCCCGGTGGCCGTCACCGCCGAAGAGGGCACGCCGATGGCCCTGGTCCGCCAGAAGGTCTCCCGTACCGCCGAGGACCTCGGCTCCGGCCGACTTCGCCTGCTGGTCGGCAAGCCGGGCCTCGACGGGCACTCCAACGGCGCCGAGCAGATCGCCGTACGGGCCCGCGACGCCGGGTTCGAGGTGGTCTACCAAGGCATCCGGCTGACACCCGAGGAGATCTCCTCGGCGGCGCTGGCCGAGGACGTGCACTGCGTGGGACTGTCCATCCTGTCCGGCTCGCACAGCGCGCTCGTACCGGACGTGCTGGAACGCCTCCGCACCGCGGGGGCGGGCGACATCCCCGTCGTCCTCGGCGGCATCATTCCCCAAGCCGATGCCGTGGCGCTGAAGGCGGCCGGAGTCGCCGCCGTGTTCACGCCCAAGGACTTCGGTATCACGGAGATCATCGGCCGTATCGTCGACGAGATCCGCAAAGCGAACAAGCTCGACCCTCTGGAGGTCCCCGCATGACCAGTCCCGTGAACCGCCTGCGTCCGCGTCGCTCCTGCCTCGCGGTGCCCGGTTCCAACCCGCGGTTCCTGGAAAAGGCTCAGGGCCTGCCGGCCGACCAGGTGTTCCTCGACCTGGAGGACGCCTGTGCTCCGCTGGCCAAGGAAGGCGCGCGCCACACGATCGTGGACGCGCTGAACAACGGCGACTGGACCGGCAAGACCCGGGTCGTGCGCGTCAACGACTGGACCACGCACTGGACGTACCGCGACGTCATCACGGTCGTCGAGGGTGCGGGCCAGAACCTCGACTGCATCATGCTGCCCAAGGTCCAGGACGCCCAGCAGGTCGTGGCGCTCGACCTCCTGCTGACCCAGATCGAGAAGACCATGGGCTTCGAGGTCGGCAAGATCGGCATCGAGGCGCAGATCGAGAACGCCAAGGGTCTGGTGAACGTCGACCAGATCGCCGCCGCCTCGCCCCGGCTGGAGACCATCATCTTCGGCCCGGCCGACTTCATGGCCTCGATCAACATGAAGTCCCTGGTCGTGGGCATGCAGCCGCCCGGCTACCCGGCGGACGCCTACCACTACATCCTGATGCGGATCCTGATGGCGGCCCGTATGCACGACCTCCAGGCGATCGACGGCCCCTTCCTGCAGATCCGTGACGTGGACGCGTACCGCGAGGTCGCCGGACGCGCCGCGGCCCTCGGTTTCGACGGCAAGTGGGTGCTGCACCCCGGCCAGGTCGATGCGGCCAACGAGGTCTTCTCCCCGTCCCAGGAGGACTACGACCACGCCGAGCTGATCCTCGACGCGTACGACTGGTGCACCTCCGAGGCCGGCGGCAAGAAGGGTTCGGCCATGCTCGGCGACGAGATGATCGACGAGGCCAGCCGCAAGATGGCCCTGGTCATCGCGGGCAAGGGCCGCGCGGCGGGCATGCAGCGCACCAGCAAGTTCGAGATCCCGGAGGCCTGATCCCGATGCAGTTCGGACGCACGTACGAAGAGTTCGAGGTCGGAGCGGTCTACAAGCACTGGCCCGGAAAGACCGTCACCGAGTACGACGACCACCTCTTCTGTCTGCTGACCATGAATCACCACCCGCTCCACATGGACAGCAATTACGCGGAGAACACGACCGACTTCGGCAAGAACGTGGTCGTGGGCAACTACATCTACTCGCTGCTGCTCGGCATGTCCGTGCCGGACGTCTCCGGGAAGGCCATCGCCAACCTGGAGATCGAGTCCCTGCGGCACGTGGCACCGACCTTCCACGGCGACACCATCTACGGCGAGACCACGGTCCTCGACAAGACCCCCTCCAAGTCGAAGAACGACCGCGGGATCGTCTACGTGGAGACCAAGGGCTACAAGCAGGACGGCACCCTCGTCTGCGTCTTCCGGCGCAAGGTGATGGTCCCGACCGAGACGTACATCAAGGAGCGCGGCGGCGAGCAGCCCGGCCGCCCGCAGCTGAAGGAACAGGGGAAGTAGCCATGGCCCGACTCGCCCAGACCGCCGGGCTGACCGACGTCCAGCGGGAGATCCTCAAGACCGTCCGGGAGTTCGTCGACAAGGAGATCATCCCGGTCGCCACCGAGCTGGAGCACCGTGACGAGTACCCGCAGCAGATCGTCGACGGCCTCAAGGAACTCGGCCTCTTCGGGCTGATGATCCCGGAGGAGTACGGCGGCCTGGGTGAGTCGCTGCTCACCTACGCCCTGTGCGTGGAGGAGATAGCGCGGGGCTGGATGTCCGTTTCGGGCATCATCAACACCCACTTCATCGTGGCGTACATGCTCAAGCAGCACGGCACGCAGGAGCAGAAGGACCACTTCCTCCCGCGCATGGCGCTGGGCGAGGTGCGCGGCGCGTTCTCGATGTCCGAGCCGGGGCTGGGCTCCGACGTGTCGGCCATCACGTCCAAGGCGGTCAAGGACGGGGACGAGTACGTCCTGAACGGCCAGAAGATGTGGCTGACGAACGGCGGCAGCTCCACGCTGGTGGCCGTCCTCGTGCGGAGTGACGAAGGCCACCCCGAGGGCACCGCACCGCACAAGTCGATGACGACCTTCCTCGTCGAGAAGGAGTCGGGCTTCGGTGAGGTCCGTCCGGGCCTGACCATCCCCGGCAAGATCGACAAGATGGGCTACAAGGGCGTCGACACGACCGAGCTCATCATGGACGGACTGCGCATTCCGGCCAATCGAGTCCTGGGCGGCCAGACCGGTCGAGGGTTTTACCAAATGATGGACGGGGTCGAGGTCGGCCGCGTCAACGTGGCGGCGCGTGGCTGCGGCGTCGCTCAGCGTGCGTTCGAGCTGGGTGTCTCGTATGCCCAGCAACGTCACACTTTCGGTAAGGCGATCGCCGAACACCAGGCCATCCAGTTCAAGCTGGCCGAAATGGCTACCAAGGTCGAAGCCGCCCATGCGATGATGGTGAACGCAGCACGCAAAAAGGACTCTGGGGAACGAAACGACCTCGAAGCAGGGATGGCGAAGTACCTCGCCTCCGAGTACTGCAAGGAGGTGGTGGAGGACGCCTTCCGGATCCACGGCGGATACGGATTCTCGAAGGAGTACGAGATCGAGCGCCTCTACCGCGAGGCACCGATGCTGCTGATCGGTGAAGGTACGGCCGAGATCCAGAAAATGATCATCGGTCGACGCCTGCTTGAGGAGTACCGACTCCAGGGCTGAAAGTCCCTTTTGCGGCGGATCCTCCATGGGTCCGTCGCAAAAGAGTCACTACCAGTCACTGGCCGACGGCCATCGACTCGGCTTCTGGCTTGCCCAGTTGTTGCGTGCAACCGATAGCATTCCAGTAAAGCCGCCGTCCCGTCCCCCTGTTTGCGGCGCGGCAATCACCCGCTACGAAGGTCATCCATGCCCCACAGCCAAACCTCTGCACCTCGCGTCGGCCTCCTCGGTGGACGCCTCGCGCGCGGAGCATCGCCGTGGCTTCTGCCGACCGTCGCCACTGCGGCGCTCAGCCTCACCCGGGCTCGCAAGTCCGGACGCTGGGCCGCCGTGGCCGTGCCCACCACCGCGCTCGCGGCGGGCATGCTGTGGTTCTTCCGCGACCCCGAGCGCGAGATCGCCCAGGGCCGCGTCATCTCGCCCGCCGACGGTGTGGTGCAGAGCATCATGCCGTGGAAGGACGGCCGGACCCGGGTCGCGATCTTCATGAGCCCGCTGAACGTCCACGTCAACCGCGCGCCCCTCGCGGGCACGGTGACGTCCGTGGAGCACGTCCCCGGCGGATTCGTCCCGGCGTTCAACAAGGAGAGCGAGAACAACGAGCGCGTTGTCTGGCACTTCGACACCGAGCTCGGCGACATCGAGATGATCCAGATCGCCGGTGCCGTCGCGCGCCGCATCGTCCCCTACCTGCCGGCCGGCACCAAGGTGGAGCAGGGCGAACGCATCGGTCTGATCCGCTTCGGCTCCCGCGTCGACATCTACCTCCCCGAGGGTGTCGAGGTCGCGGTCGAGGTCGGTCAGACCACCACCGCGGGGGTGACCCGAATTGACCGTGACTGACCCTGAGACTCCCGCCACGGGCTGGGTGCCCGAAGCCGCCGAGGAGGAGTCCGCCGAGGACGACATGCCGCTCTCGCTGCGGCTGTCGATAGCGGACACCCTCACCCTCGGCAACGCGACGTGCGGATTCATGGCGGTGTACTTCACCACCACCGGAATCCTCATTCCGCACCTCACCGGCAGCGGCGAGTCGGGCATGGCCCGGCACAGCGCGGCGACCGCGGTGATACTGATGCTCCTCGCGGCGGTCTTCGACCTCTTCGACGGCATCGTGGCCCGCAAGCTGCGCAGCTCGCCGATGGGCGCCGAGCTGGACAACCTGTCCGACCTGATCAGCTTCGGGCTGGCGCCGGCCTACTTCGTGCTCGTCTACGGCATGGTCGCCGACGACGCGCACCAGAAGATGTCGGCGCTGGCGGCCATCGTGGTCCTGCTGGCCGTCGTCCTGCGGCTCGCCAGATTCAGCTGCGTGACGATGAAGGACGGCATGTTCCAGGGCATGCCGAGCCCCTTCGGTGCGCTGACGGTCGTCTCGATCGTGCTGCTGGGCCTGCCGTTCATCCCGACGCTGTTGGCGATCATCGGGGTGGCCTGGCTGATGGTGAGCCGGGTCGAGTACCCGAAGCCGCGGGGTGTCCTCGCGGTGGCCATGCTGAGCTGGATCGTCGGGGCGATGGGCATGCTGGCGGCCTGGGCGTTCGACGCCCCGGGCGGTCAGATGCTGCTGCAGACGGGCTGCGCCCTGCAGATCGCCCTCGCGGCCACGATCCCGCTGTTCGCGACCACCCGCCGGGCGAACACGTTCCGCCACAACCGGCGCGAGGCGCGCGCAGCGCAGCTGCCGTAACGCTGCGCTGGCTGTCTCTCGGGCCCCCGGATGCCACTCTCGGCACCGGGGGCCCTTTCGTGTCCCCGGCCCAACCCGCCCGCTGCCGAGACGCTCCCGGGGCCGGGCGGTGCCGAGCAGGGCGGTGCCGGGCGGCACGGTGGCGGACGGCCGGGGGGCGCCCGGCCCCCGCGGCGGGGTGAGCGCAGGCGCCGCGGGGCGGGCTGCGTGGCAGGGCCGGGAACGGGTGCGGGGAGCGGGCCGGTGCCCCTGTGCGCATACGCTTGATGTCGGAAAACCGCCAGCCCCTGTGGGGTCAGGCCGGGATGCTGGAGCCATGTACACCGACACCGACCGCTGTGTCAGGGCCGTTCAGTCGAAGGACGCACGCTTCGACGGATGGTTCTTCACCGCCGTCCTGACGACCCGGATCTACTGCCGGCCCAGTTGCCCCGCCGTGCCGCCCAAGGTCGAGAACATGACCTTCCTGCCCAGCGCCGCCGCCTGCCAGCAGGCGGGGTTCCGGGCCTGCAAGCGGTGCCGGCCCGACACCTCCCCCGGCTCGCCGGAGTGGAACGCCCGCGCCGACGCCGTGGCCCGCGCCATGCGGCTCATCCGGGACGGCGTCGTCGACCGCGAGGGCGTGCCCGGGCTGGCGACCCGGCTGGGGTACTCCACACGGCAGGTCGAGCGGCAACTCAACGCGGAGCTCGGTGCCGGACCGCTCGCCCTCGCCCGCGCGCAGCGCGCCCAGACCGCCCGGCTGCTCATCGAGACGTCGCAGCTCCCGATGGCCGACGTCGCCTTCGCCGCCGGGTTCTCCTCCATCCGGACCTTCAACGACACGGTGCGCGCGGTCTTCGCGCTCTCCCCGAGCGAGCTTCGGGGGCGCGCCGAGAAGGCCGGCCGGGGGAGGCACGAGCCCCGCATCCCCGGGACCATCGCCCTGCGGCTGCCTTACCGGGCCCCGCTCAATCCCGACAATCTCTTCGGGCACCTCGCCGCGACCGCCGTACCCGGCGTGGAGGAGTGGCGCGCCGGGGCGTACCGGCGGACGCTGCGGCTCCCGTACGGCACGGGCGTCGTCTCCCTTTCCCCGCGGCCGGACCACATCGGCTGTCAGCTGGCCCTGACCGACCTGCGTGACCTCACGATCGCCATCAGCCGCTGCCGGTGGATGCTCGACCTCGATGCGGACCCCGAGGCCGTGGACGGGCAGCTACGGTGCGATCCGTTGCTGGCCCCGCTCGTGGAGAAGGCCCCGGGGCGCCGGGTTCCGCGGACGGTCGATGCGGCGGAGTTCGCCGTACGGGCGGTCCTCGGCCAGCAGGTGTCCACGGCGGCGGCCCGTACGCACGCCGCCCGCCTGGTGACCGCGCACGGCGAGCCGGTGGCCGATCCCGATCCTGAGGGCGGGCTGACCCACCTCTTTCCCTCTCCGCAGGCACTGGCGGCGCTGGACCCGGAGCGGCTCGCCCTCCCCCGCACCCGGCGCGCCACTCTCACCACCCTCGTCTCCGCGTTGGCGGACGGCTCCCTTCCGCTCGGCGTCGACAGCGACTGGGAAGCCGCCCGCGTGCAGCTGAACGCCCTCCCGGGCTTCGGTCCGTGGACCACGGAGGTGATCGCGATGCGGGCGCTGGGGGACCCCGACGCCTTCCTGCCGTCCGACCTCGGGGTCCGCCGGGCCGCCAAGGAGCTGGGACTGCCCTCGACGCCCGCGGCGCTCACCGCCCGGGCGGCCGGCTGGCGGCCCTGGCGCGCGTACGCCGTCCAGTACCTGTGGGCCACCGACACCCACCCCATCAACCACCTGCCCGTCTGAGGAGTACGACCCGTCATGAACAGCAAGCAGCACACCGTCGTGGACAGCCCCTGCGGCCCGCTCACCCTGGTCGCCGACAACGGCGTCCTCTGCGGCCTCTACATGACCGGACAACGGCACCGGCCGGCCGAGGAGGCGTTCGGGGAGCGGGTCGGCGCCGCAGAGGAGCCCTTCGCGGAGGTGGCGCGGCAGTTGACCGCGTACTTCGCCGGGAGGCTCACCGCGTTCGACGTGCCCGTCCGTCTGGAGGGCACCGACTTCCAGCGCAGCGTGTGGGAACAGCTCGTGCGGATCCCCTACGGCGAGACGTGGTCGTACGGGCAGCTCGCGGCCGAGCTGGGCAAGCCGAACGCCTCGCGGGCGGTGGGGCTGGCGAACGGGAAGAACCCGGTCGGCATCATCGTCCCGTGCCACCGCGTGATCGGTGCTTCGGGGAGCATGACCGGCTACGGCGGCGGCATCGAGCGCAAGGTGCAGCTGCTGACCTTCGAGGCCGGGGCACGACAGCTCCCGGCCTTCTCCTCCTGATCTCGTCTGTCTGATCCCGTGGCGCCTGCGGACCGGAGCGCGTGTGGCGTGCGAGCCGCCCAAGGAGCGAGGCCCAGGATGTCCTACCTGGCCAGGACGGGGCGTCCGGCCGCCGGTCCGAACCCGATGACGACGACCGGCCGGCCCGGACACCTCTCACGACCACCGTGCCGTCCGCCTCCGCGGTCCCGCCCAGCAGCCCACCGCGTTCTAGCTGCTCAGGTGTGCCAGTAGGGCAGGGTGGTCGGTGAGAGCGCTCTGCAGCAGCTGCCGCGCGAAGGGCGCGTACTGGCCGCTGTCGGCAGCTGTCCAGTCGATCGGACCGAACGGCGGCTCGGGGTCGTACTCGATGAACAGCTGGACCATGCGCGCGACCTCCTCACCGGCGAGGCGGCCGACGAGGTGCAGTGCCATGTCGATGCCGGCCGAGACTCCGGCGGCGGTGATGAAGGGCCCGTCCTCGACCCAGCGCCGGGTGACCGGCGTTGCCCCGAAGCGGGCGAGCAGGTCGCGGTACATCCAGTGCGTGGTGGCCCGGCGGCCCTCCAGGAGCCCCGCCGCCGCCAACAGCAGCGAGCCGGTGCACACCGAGCCGACGACCTGGGACCGCGCCGCGGTCTCGCGCAGGTTCCCGAGCAGGTTCTCGTCGGCCATCGCGGCAAGGGTGGGCACGAGGCCGCCGGGCACGATCACTGCGTACGGATCCGCGATCTGCTCGAAGGTGTGGCTGGGCACCAGGGACAGCGGGGTGTCGCTTCCCATCGGCTCGATCCGCTCGCCGACCACGACGGTGTCGTAGCCGGGAACCAGATCGCCCAACGCTGCGAAGACCTGTAGCGGGCCGACGACGTCCAGCGGAGTGAGCCCCGGGTACAGCACGAAGGCGATGGTCTTCACCGGGGCCTCGGACGGCGCGGGCGAGGTTTCGGTCATGGCAGGACTCCTGAATGTCGGTGGATGGCCGATTGCCTGCGGCGAGCTGCCGCCTTGACCACCCTCACCCACCGCCGCCACCGGAGACGGAAACCTCCGGAGCCATGTCCGAAATCCTGGGATACCTGTCCTACAGACGGATTCGGTAGTGTCAAAGGCATGACGACAGGTGTCCGCCACCGCGTGGTGGTCGTGGCCTACGACGATGTGGAACTCGTGGAGGTTGCCTGCGTGACCAGCGCCTTCGACGGGGCGAACCGCCTTGGCGCGAGTCCGCCCTACGAGGTCCGCCTGGTCACCCCGCAGGGCCGCCCGGTGCGCTGCTCCTCAGGACTGGTCCTGGGCGCTCAGGCGGCGCTGGAGCGTACGCGCGGTCCGGTCGACACGCTGCTGGTCGTCGGCGGGCCGGGCCACACCATGGCGGCGCAGAACACCCGGCTGGTCGAGCACGTGCGCCGCTTGGCCGGTATCGGCCGTCGGGTCGCGTCGGTGTGCACGGGCGCGAGCGTGCTGGCGGCGACCGGGCTGCTCGACGGCAGGCGCGCCACGACCCACTGGGCGTACGCGCACGACCTCGCGCAGCGTTACCCGGCCGTCCATGTCGACGCCGCGCCGCTGTACCTCCGCGACGACCACGTCTGCACGTCGGCCGGGGTCACCGGGGCGCTCGACCTCACCCTCGCGTTCATCCAGGAGGATCACGGCCCGGTCCTTGCCCGGACGCTGGCCCGGATGATGGTGACCTACCTCCAACGCCCCGGCAACCAGGCTCAGATCAGCATGTTCGTCGACGCACCGGCCCCGGAGCACCGGGCCGTGCAACAGACCGTCGAACACATCACCGCGCACCTCGACAGCGACCTGAGCGCCACTGCGCTCGCCGCGTACGCGGGAGTCAGCGGACGCCATCTGGCCCGACTGTTCCTCAGCCACCTCGGCCAGACACCGGCCCAGTTCGTACGGGCCGCCCGAGCCGAGGCGGCCTCACAGTTCCTTGTCTCCACGGCACTTCCGCTGGCTTCGATCGCCAGGCGCTGCGGGTTCAGCTCCGTCGAGACGATGAGGCAGGTGTTCCTGGACCACTACGGAACCACACCCAGCCAGCACCGCACGGTCCACGGCCTTCCCGGCGTCGCACCCACCGCGGGGTGACCGTGATCAATCCCGATGCTGCTTCCTGGTAGGGCTCGGCCAGGTCGGGGTCGGCGGCGCTCAGACGACCGCGAGCGGGACGAGGAGGGCGAACGCCGCACCCGCCTCCACCGCATAGCCGTACAGCGAGGGGTGCTGGACGGGGGCGGCGAGCAGGACCGCGCTCTGCTGGGCGGTGGCCGCCGCCACCCATTCGGCGTCGGCGCCGAGGTTGCCCTGGTACCAGCCCTCGCAGGCGCCGGGGCCGGTGACGGCGAGGAGGTCGTCCTCGCGGCGGTAGAAGGCCTGCCAGCCGGCGGCCGGGACGGACCAGCCCTCGAAATCGGTGAACTGGGCCCAGCCGCCCTCGCGTATCGCGGTGTCGAACAGCCACACCGGCGTCCCCTCGGGGGTGACCTCGCCGCCCGCCTGCTGATCGGTGGTGAAGTGGACCATGGGCAGGGCGTCGGGCCCGTCGGCGGTGCTGGGCCAGGCGTACATCGTGATCATCGAATGATTCTGTCCTGCTTGTAGGGGGCCCGGTATCACGAGGAGACCGGGCGCCGGCCGTTCTCCAGCTCCGCCGTGCCCTCGCCCGACTCCAGGACGCGGTACGCCTCCTGGGTGCGCAGGCCGAGCCCTCCGAGGAGGTACGTGGTGAGTTGCGCGGGTTCCACCAGGCGCCAGGAGAGCAGTTCGTCCTCCTGGAGCTTGATCGAGGCGAGCTGGGCCTCGTCGAGCACGCCCCCGTCGTAGAGGTACGCGACCAGCGGCGGACGGCCGGCGCCGAGCGTCCAGTCCACGGCGAGCAGCCGGCCGAGCGGGAGGTCGAGGCCGATCTCCTCGGCGCTCTCGCGGCGCGCGGCCGCGCGCGGGGACTCGCCCTGGTCCGACTCGATGGTCCCGCCCGGCAGGGCCCAGCCCTCGCGGTAGTTGGGCTCGACGAGCAGGACCCTGCCCTCGGCGTCCCGGTAGAGCGCACCTGCGCCGGCCAACACCCGGGGCAGGCTTGCGATGTACGTGGCGTAGTCATCCGTGGTGGTCACGCCGCAACCCTACCCAGGCACCCCGACGGGTGGGATCACCCCTGCGAAGAGCCCGGATCGGGCGGGTCCGCGCGGTCGCGCCGGCGGGACACGACGACACCCGCACCTGCGTCGCGGCGACGCCGCGACGCAGGTGCGGGTGTCGTTCCGGGCCGTGCTCGGTGGCGGCGTCGCCGACCACGGCCCGGACCGCGTCCCGCATTCCGTGCAGGGGGTGGTGCCGGGCCGGTCCGGCACCGGGGTCCTCGCGCAGCTCCCTCACCAGCGCCCAACAGAGCAGAGCTGAGCTGAGCAGCATCATGACGTGCCCATGCGGCCACACTATGCAGGCGTACATCCCTATTTATGTTCATAGCGCGCCGACTGTGACCCAGGCCACCCATGGGCATAGGAGGATCCTCCGGATAGGCTCATGGTGGCGCGACTGCACTGTTCGATAGCAAGGGATTAGCAAGGTGACGGACGGAGCAGTAACTGAGGCCGCGCGCGTGCTCATCGCCGCGGACAAATTCAAGGGCTCGCTCACAGCCGTTCAGGTCGCGGAGCGGGTGACGGCGGGCCTCCGCAAGGCCGTACCCGGTGTGCAGATCGAGACCCTCCCCGTCGCGGACGGCGGCGACGGCACGGTCGCGGCGGCCGTGGCGGCCGGTTTCGAACGCCGGGAGATACGGGTCACCGGTCCGCTCGGCGAGCAGGTCACGGCGGCTTTCGCGCTGCGCGACGGTACTGCCGTGGTCGAGATGGCGGAGGCCTCCGGGCTTCAACTGCTGCCGCCGGGGCTCTTCGCCCCGCTGACGGCGACCACGTACGGGTCGGGCGAGCTGCTGAAGGCCGCACTGGATGCGGGAGCGCGCTCCATCGTCTTCGGGGTGGGCGGCAGTGCCACCACCGACGGCGGTGCGGGCATGCTGGCCGCCCTGGGCGCGGTGTTCCTGGACGCGAACGGCGAACCGGTCGGTCCGGGCGGTGGAGCACTCGCACAGCTGGCGTCCGCAGACCTGTCCGGGATCGACCCGCGCTTCGCCGAGGTCGACCTCGTCCTGGCGAGCGACGTGGACAACCCGCTGACGGGCCCGAAGGGCGCGCCCGCGGTCTACGGCCCGCAGAAGGGGGCCTCGCCCCAGGACGTGGCGACGCTGGACGCCGCCCTGGCGCACTTCGCGGCGGTGCTGGAGCAGTCGATCGGCCCCCGGGCCGCCGAGCTGGCCGCCGCTCCCGGTGCGGGCGGTGCGGGCGGCATCGGGTACGGGGCCCTGCTGCTCGGTGCGAGCTTCCGGCCCGGCATCGAGCTCATGCTGGAGGTACTGGGCTTCGCCCCGGCGCTGGAACGGGCGACGCTGGTGATCACCGGTGAGGGCTCGCTGGACGAGCAGACCCTGCACGGCAAGGCTCCGGCCGGCGTCGCAGCGGCTGCGCGTGCGGCGGGCAAGGAGGTCGTGGCGGTGTGCGGACGGCTGCTACTGGAGCCCGAGGCGCTGCGGGCCGCAGGCATCCGCCGGGCCTACCCACTGACGGAGATCGAGCCCGATCCGGCGAAGTGCATCGCTCATGCCGGTCCGCTGCTGGAGCGGGTCGCGGCGAACATCGCCGCCGACGTTCTCTGACCCCGCTCGCTCCAGCTCCGCTGGACCGCCCGAGGCCCGGCACCCCCGCACGGGGCACCGGGCCTCGACGTTTCCCGGCACCCCTCGGACACCGGCACCACCCGACCACCGCCCGGGCCGGCCCCGGCACCACCCGGACGGGCCCCCAGGCGGTCGGGCGGGCACCGGGCTCCGGCGGTGTAAGGGGGGCAGCCCGGGCACCGGCGGCAGGGCCGTCTTCCGCCAGTACGTCACCCCGTGCGTCCTCCCCCGGCCCCCGCGCCCGCCGCGGTGCGCAATTCGCCACCTCGGCAGCCCCGCCCAAATCCCGATGACAGTGTTAGAAATGGCTCATGACCGGACGTTTGGGTCGATCCAGGGGATCGCCACCCCGGCAGCCGCCCGGGCCGGAATCGGGCCTGCTCACGCGCCTCTCCCTGAGTGCGCACAGTGTCGCCGGTCAGGTCTTCGCCCTCGAGGCGGTGATCGTGGCGCTGCTGATCACCGCGGCCGCGCTGGCCCTCGTACTGCAGGAGCGGTACGACACCCAGCGCGACGCCCGCCACCGCACCCTCGCGGCGGCCGAGGCCTTTGCGCACGCCCCGGGCCTGCCCGAGGCCCTGAAGTCGCCGGACCCGACGGCCGCACTGCAGACCCGGGCCGATGCGGCCCGCCGGGCCGCGGGCGTCGACTTCATCGCCGTCATGACCAAGGACGGGATCCGCTACACCGACTCGCAGCCGGAGCTGATCGGCAAGCCGGCCACCGGCGACTTCTCGCGTGCCGCGGCGGGGCAGCCCTTCACGGAGGTGTTCAAGGGCGCGCCGAGCGACGCGGTCCGCTCCGTCGTCCCCGTACGGGACGCGAGCGGGGCGGTCGTCGGCCTGGTCAGCACCGGCATCGAGGTCGCCAACGTCTCCGACGTGGTCGAGGGCCAGCTCCCGCTGCTGCTCGGCGCGGCAGCAGCCGCGCTGCTGCTCGGCATGGGCGGCGCCGCTATGGTCAGCCGGCGGCTGCGGCGCCAGACGCGGGGCCTGCGCGCGTCCGACATGGACCGGATGAGCGAAGCCCACGCGGCGGTCCTGCACGCGGTGCGCGAGGGTGTGCTCATCATCAGCGCCGACAAACGCCTGCTGCTCGCCAACGACGAGGCCCGGCGGCTGCTGAACCTGCCGCCCGACGCGGAACAGCGCCACGTCACCGAGCTCGGCCTCGATCCGCGCACCACCGCGCTGCTGGAGTCCGGGCGGGTCGCGACGGACGAGGTGCACCTGGCGGGCGGCCGGCTCCTGGCCGTCAACGTGCGCCCGACCAAGCCGTACGGAGACCACCCCTCCGGCAGCGTCATGACCCTGCGCGACTCCACCGAGCTCGCCGCGCTCTCCGGCCGCGCGGAGGTGGCCCGGGAACGGCTCCAACTGCTCTACGACGCGGGTGGGCGGATCGGGACCACCCTGGACGTGGTGCGGACCGCCGAGGAGCTCTCCGAGGTGGCCGTCCCCCGGTTCGCCGACTTCGTCACGGTGGAACTGCTGGAGCCGGTGTTGCGCGGCGAAGAGCCCTCGTTGGCCGGCGGCATGTACTTGGAGATGCGCAGGGCGGCCATGAGCGGGGTGCGCGCCGACCAACCCCTCCAGCCGGTCGGCGACGTCATCCGGTTCCAGGTGCCGACGGCGCCGATGGCGGCGGCGCTGGACGCCGGGCACGCGGTGCTCGCGGCCGATCTGCACGCCGCCATGGGCTGGCGGGCCCAGGACGAGGCCGGGACCCGCCAGGCACTCGACTACGGGCTGCATTCCCTGATCTCGGTACCGCTCCAGGCCCGCGGTGTGGTCCTCGGCATGGCCAACTTCTGGCGGGCCGTCGACACCCCGGAGGCCTTCGACGAGGAGGACCTGTCCTTCGCGGAGGAGCTGGGTGCCCGTGCGGCCGTTTCGATCGACAACGCCCGCCGCTACACCCGGGAGCACGCGACGGCCGTGGCCCTCCAGCGCAGCCTGCTGCCCCGCGTGCTGCCGGACCAGACCGCCGTGCAGGCGGCCTACCGGTACCTGCCCGCAAAGGCCGGCGTGGGCGGGGACTGGTTCGACGTGATCCCGCTGGCCGGCGCCCGTGTGGCCCTGGTCGTCGGCGACGTCGTCGGCCACGGCGTGCACGCCGCGGCCACGATGGGCCGGCTGCGGACCGCCGTGCACAACTTCTCCACCCTGGACATGCCGCCCGACGAGCTGCTGGGGCATCTGGACGAACTGATCAACCGGATCGACCAGAACGATTCCGAGGCCGCCGAGGACGCCGACGACGGGGCCGGCGGGCCCGGCGGGTCGGCCGGTATCACCGGCGCCACCTGCCTGTACGCGGTCTACGACCCGGTCTCCGGGCTCTGCACGATGGCGAGCGCGGGCCACCCCGGTCCTGCGCTGGTCCGGCCGGACGGGCAGGTGGACTTTCCGGAGCTGCCCGCCGGGCTGCCGCTCGGTGTGGGCGGCATGCCCTTCGAGGCCGTGCAACTGCGGCTGCCGGAATCGAGCCGTCTGGTGCTCTTCACGGACGGCCTGCTGGAGGACCGCGACCGGGACTTCGACACCGGGCTCGACATGCTGTCCGAGGCCCTGGCGCGGCCCGGCCGCAGCCCCGAGCAAGCCTGTGCGGACGTATTGGCCTCGCTGCTGTTCCCCGCACCGAGCGACGACATCGCCCTGCTGATCGCCGACACCCGGCGGCTGGAGGCGGACCGGATCGCGGAGTGGGAGGTGCCCGCCGACCCGGCCGCGGTCTCCCGGGTGCGCGGCGCCGCCTCCGCGCAGCTGGCGGCCTGGGGTCTGGATGACATCGCCTTCCCGACCGAACTCGTCCTCAGCGAGCTCATCACCAACGCCATCCGGTACGGGACCGCGCCGATCCGGGTCCGGATGCTGCGCGACCGCTACCTCATCTGCGAGGTCTCCGACGCCAGCAGCACCTCGCCGCACCTGAGGTACGCGGCCACCACCGACGAGGGCGGCCGGGGCCTGTTCCTCGTCGCCCAGTACACCGAGCGCTGGGGCACCCGGTACGCCGAGCGCGGCAAGGTGATCTGGGCCGAGATGCCACTGACCGGCGGGCCGGAGCCGGTGGTGCCGGCGCCGGACCTGGAAACACTGGACGACCAGGCCGGGTGAGTCGGGCCGCGATTCCCGCGCCGACGTCACCGGTCCGACGTCACCGGTCCGCTACCCGTGGTGGTCGGGCCGTGCGGGCGCGGTGCGGGCCAGTAGCACCGCCACGTCGTCCTGCGGATCCTGCGGCAGCAGCCCCGCCAGGATCCCGTCGCACAACCGGTCCAGCGGCTGCCCGGCGTCCCGCAGCGCCCAGCCGAGCTGTGCCATGCCCTGGTCGAGGTCGCGGTCGCGGGCCTCGATGAGCCCGTCGGTGTAGAGCACGAGCAGGCTCCCGGGCGGCAGCGCGACCTCCTCGGTGCGGAAATCCTGCCCGCCCGTGCCCAGCGGTGCGCCGGCCGGGCCGTCCAGGAAGGTGACCTCCCCGTGCGCCGTGGCCACGGCCGGCGGCGGATGGCCGGCGCGGGCGATCACGCAACCGCCCGACGCCGGGTCGTGGACCGCGTAGACGCAGGTCGCCATCTCGTCCTCGCCGAGGTCGGCGACCGTGGCGTCGAGCGAGCGCAGCAGCTGGGTCGGGGAGACGTCGTACCGCGCGAGGGTCCGTACGGCGGTGCGCAGCTGCCCCATGACGGCCGCGGCGTGGATCCCGTGTCCCATGACGTCCCCGATGACCAGGCCGGTGCGCCCGCCGGGCAGCTGGATGACGTCGTACCAGTCGCCGCCCACGTCGTGATCGCTGGCGGGCAGGTAGCGGCCGGTGAGTTCGAGGCCGGTGACCTCGGGCAGGGCGCTGTTGCTGAGGCTGCGCTGGAGGGTCAGGGCGGCCCGCCGCTGGTTGGTGTACATCCGGGCGTTGTCGATGTTGAGCGCCCCGCGGGCGACCATCTCGTCGAGGAGCACGTAGTCCTGCTCGTCGAAGGGCTCGCGGTCGCGCAGTCGCGTCACAGCGACCGCGCCGAGGACCGTACCGCGGGCGACCATCGGGATCAGCCGGGCGGATCCGAGGCCGGCGAGGTAGTCGCGCAGCGCCTCGGCACGCGGGTCGGTGATCAGCGCGGAGATGTCGGAGACGTGCAGGTTCATGGGCCGCCCGTCGGCGATGACCCGTTCGTACACGCTGTCGGTCGGGATGCGGTAGGTCTGGCCCGGCGTCAGCTTCGCCGTGGGGGCGGTCGGGTCGGGGAAGGCGGCCGACAGTCGGCGGAGCACGCCCTGGTGGGTGGCCGCCGCGTCGTCGGGTTCGAGGACGGTCTCCAGCAGCTGTACGTCGGCCGAGTCGGCCAGCTGTGGCACGAGGACCTGCACGATCTCGTCGGCGGTCTGTTTGAGGTCGAGCGTGGTGCCGATGCGGGTGCCGGCCTCGGCAAGGGCGGCGAGGCGGCGGCGCGCCCGCTCGGCCTCGCTCCGGGCCCGTTCGCTCTCGGTGATGTCGATGAGGGAGGCGATCAGTCCGAGCGACCGGCCGGAGCCGTCGAGGAGCGGGGCGTAAGAGCAGGACCAGGTCCGGTCGTGGTCGGGGTCGTCCGGGGTCCGGCCGGTGCGGCGGACGTCGACGACGGCGGTGCCCCGGTCCAGGACCTGCTGCATCGTCGCCTCCAGCGCGGCGGCGTTGACGCCGGGCACGACTTCGGTGGGCCGTTTGCCCATGTGCGCGGCGGCTGAGACGCCGTTCATCTTGGCCAGTGCGTCGTTGACCCTCAGGAAGCGCAGGTCGGGACCGAGGGTGGCGAGTCCGATGGGCGACTGGGTGAAGAGGCTCTGGAGGGCGGCCAGCGAGTCCCTCATGCGCAGGACCTCGGAGGTCTCCACGGCGATCAGCAGGGCTCCCGTGCGGCCCTGTGCGTCGGCGGCGGGGACGATCCACATCTCCATGGGGACGCGGTGCCCGTCGCGGTGGCGGACGGGCAGGGTCCCGACCACCGTCTCACCCGCTTGGACGCGTCGGGTCAGGTCGTCGGCGAGCGCCCGGTTGGCCTCGGGGACGAGCACGGAGGTCCCGGGGCGGCCGAGGATGTCCTCGGGGCGATGGCCGAGCAGGTCCTGGGCGGCCAGGGACCACTCGACGATCCGTCCGTCGGCGTCCTCCCGCCACAGGGCGATCGGCAGCAGCTCACGGAGCACACCCGCGTAACCGACGCCCGCGGCCGGCGGCTCCGGGACCTCGCTCATCGACTGGTAAGTGTCCACCGCACCGACCTCACCCCGGAGGGTCCGATTCCTACCGATTCACCCTAGCCGAGCCGTCGGCGCGGGGCGCTACGTCGGCCGCGGCTTCGGATACAGCCAGGGAAGCACGAAAGTGACCCAGAACAAGACGGCGTACAAGGCGAGGGCCGCCCACCACCCGCCCAGGTCACCCCGGCCGAACTGGACGAGGCCGGCCACGACGCCCGCGCCCAGGGCAGCCGCCGGGAGCAGCAGCCACCGGTCCGTGCCGACGTACAGCATGAGCCCGGCGGCCAGGGCGAAGGACGCCCCGACGATGAGGGTGCGGTGCCAGTCGCTGACGTCGGGGGTGTGCAGGCCGCGTAGACGCCACAGGGCGACCGGTGGGCCGGCCACGATCACGTAGGCGAGTAGCCGCGGCCATCCGGGGCGCACCCACTGCCGGACGAGCGCCACCAGGGCGACCATGGCGTACGTGCAGACCGGGACGTGGCCGAGGAGCGATGACCAGGATCCTGCGGCGAAGGCGACGCCCGTCCACATCAGCACGAACGCGCACAGGGCCAGGAGCGGTGCGACCGCCCCGAACAGGGGCGGGAGGTAGACCAGTGGCTTGAGCACCCCGAGCAGACCCTGCACCAGCCGGGCCTTGACCTTGCCGGAAGGCTGGAGCGCCGGCCAGGCCAGTAGCCCGGTACGCAGGACCGCCCGGCGCGGATCCCGTGCCCGGACCAGCCGGCCGACCTCCTCGGCACCGATCTCACGGAAGGACGCCACTGCCGCGTCGAACTCGGCCCGTGTGTTCAGGGGCGGCGGGTCCGGCGGGGAGTCCGGGGTCTTGTTGCCGCCCCGGAAGCCCTTGCGGTGCAGCTCGGCGAGGAACGGCAGCTCCTCGTGGAGGATCTCGTGCTGGCGCACGGCGGTGAGCACGTCCCGTACCCGGTCCCAGGGCGCCACGCCCGGCCGCGTCGTGATGTCCTGTGCCCACAGCTCCGTGAACAGCGGGCCGAGTGCCAGCTCCCCGGCGATCTCCTCCCCCAGTGCCGTCAGGTCCCCCGGCTCCCCGAACGCGTCGTGGAGGCGCTCGTTCGTGGCGACGACGGAAACGAGGGAGGCGGCCCCGTCCAGCCGGCCCCAGGTCCAGTCGCTCATGCGCCAGCGGGCGCTGAGGAGCGCGGCGAAGTTGTTGAGCTGGTTGCCGCTGAGCTTGGCCCTGACCACCTCCTTCGGGGAGTTCTGGTCCACGTCCCGCAGCACCGTGCGCGTGGCCCAACTGGTGTTCGCCGCCGAAACGGTGTGGAAGTCGATGTCCGTGGCCTCGGCCAGCGGGTCCGGGCGTAGCGGGCCGAGCAGCACCTCTGCGTACGCCAGTGCCTCCTCCACGGGCGGGCCGGCGCCGCGTGCGGCCGCGTGCAGGGCCTCGTAGCCGTCGACGTCGGGCGACAGGTCCACGCCGATGCGTCGGCCCAGTTCCGCCAGGCGCTCCCAGAGGTCCGTGAAGCCCTCTGGCTCCGCCACGGGGCCGCTCGCGAAGCCCTCCGGGAGGGCGGCTGCGGTGACCGCGGCGGCGAGGTTCGCCGACCAGGTCTCCCACTGCGCCGCCGGTGCGTCCGGCGCGGGCACCGGCGGCATGAGGGCGCCCAGCAGGCGGGTGGCTTCGGCGAAGGGAGCGGTCACATCGACGGGGATCAGGCCCAGGGACAGCGCGGAGCGGTAGCGGGCGAGCAGCAGCCGGTCCCGGGCGGCGATCAGGGTGGCGACCGCGAAACGGCACGCGAACAACTGCGCCCGGTGCTCCTCCACCAGCGCGGTGTCCACCGGTCCGGCACCGGCCTCGTACGCCCGCAGCCAGTCCATCAGGAGCCGGACGGTACGCGCCAGGGCTAGCGGCGAGCATCCGGGCGCCGGCAGCGTGCCGGGCGCCACCGCCAGGCCGCCCGACGCTTCGCGCAGCCGGGCGAAGAGGGCCACCGACCCTTGCGCCGCGCTCTCGTCGAGGGCCTCAAGCGGCCCCGGGCCGGCGGGCAGCGGCAGGGAGTCCGGGCCGGTCACGTCCGCCGGATCCTCCAGCAGACGGACGAGCCGCAGCGCCTCCGCCCTGCCGACCGTGCGGGCGTACGTGTCGAGGCGGGCCATCGCCGCCTCGTAGAGCTCGGGGAGCGTCAGGGGCAACACCCCGGTGGTCGCGCGCTTCTGATGGGCCGCGGCTTCGGCGGCCCGCAGTTCGAGGGCGTCGTCGCGCAGGGACTCGGCGCCGGTCTTGACGGCCAGGGACTTCGCGGCCATCCGCACCAGTCGGGTGATGCGCCGGCTGCTCCCCTCCTCGGGAGGCGGCGGGAAGGGGGGCACGGGCTGGAGGAACAGCAGCCAGCGGTCGGCCTTGCGGGCCGCCGGGGCCGCGGCGATCGCCCGTACGGCCCAGGCGACGGGAATGTTGTCGAGCAGCCCGCCGTCCATGAGCTCGGCGCAGCCGTTCAGGTTCTCGTCCGGGTAGCCGCTCTCGCTGCTGACGCCCCGCATGTCCACCCCGGCCGGTTCCTCGACGGGCTGCGCGGCGTTCGCGAGGTACACCCGGCCCGGTTCGAAGGCTCCGGGGAAGGAGGAGGTGGTGCGCGCCGCGTAGGCCAGCCGGTTCAGGGCGCTGTCCCGGGCGGCGCCCGTCACGTCGTCGGGGAAGTCCGTCAGGGGGCCGCGGTGGCGGAAGCGGAAGTAGGCGTTGGAGCGTCCGACCAGCAGGGGCCGGCCGAGGGTGGGGCGCACCCGGTCCCGGCGGGGTCGCAGCCGGGTGGCCGTGAGGATCAGCCGCAGCGAGGGGGAGGGCCGCCGGTCCGGCGGAGCCTCGTCGATGAGCCGGCCCAGCGACCCGCGCAACTCCTTGTAGAAGACCTCGTCCCCGCGCATCAGTGAGGACGGTACGTGGAAGGGCGTCGAGCGCCGCAGCAGCCCTTCGAGGTCGCCCAGGCGCAGCCACACGTCCCGTACGCCCCGGTCGAAGGGCATCCCGTACACGAGGTGGCAGGCGAGCAGTACGCCGTTGAGCCCCCCGGCGCTGGTCCCGACGAGGACGTCGATGTCGACGTCCTCGTAACCGCACGTGTTCAGCAGGCCCGCGTAGACGCCCGCTTCCGGGGCGGGCTCCTGCTCCGTCGCCGCCCGGAGCGCCGCCGCCTCGCAACACGCCCCGCCCATCCATACGGCGAGACTGACCCCGCCGCGCATCGCGAGGGCCAGGCGCAGCTCCGTACTGCGCCGACCCGGCCGGTCGTCGCTCATGCCTCCAGCTTGACCCCGGACCAGGTGGGGCGCACCCGGGCTGCCGCCACCGGGGGGTACGGACTGCGGCGGGGCGGAAGTCCCCTGCTGGACCGCAGAGTTCACGGCCTGGCCCGGCAGCGCCGGCGGTGCGTGGCGGGCGCGGTGCGTGGCGGGGTGCGGGCGTGCCCGGCCCGACGGCCCCAGCGGCCCGGGCGGGTCCGGTTACTGCCAGTCGTCCCAGGGCGGGTCCGTGTCGTCCAGGTCGTAGGGCGGTTCCTCGTCGTCGTGGGGGGCCGAGGACTGCGGCGGGACGGCCCGGGCCGGCGGCGGGGGCTCGACGGCCGGGTCCGCGGCCAGGGTGTCGAGGATGCCGTCGGCGTACTTGGCGAGCTTCGCCTCGCCGACGCCGCCGATCGTCCCCAGCTCCTCCACCGTGCCGGGCATCCGGGTCGCGATCTCCCGCAGCGTCGCGTCGTGGAAGACGACGTACGCCGGCACGCCCTGCTCGCGCGCGGTGGCGGCCCGCCAGGCGCGCAGCGCCTCGAACACCGGCAGCGCGGACTCCGGCAGATCGACCGGCACGCGACCGGCCTTCCCGGAACGCGAGCCGGACGCGGTACGTGAGGCCGCGGCCGGCGCCGCCTCCTTGCGCATCGGGACGCTCCGGCGGCCACCCAGCACCTCGCCGCTGGCGTCCGTGAGCACCAGCGTCCCGTAGTCGCCCTCGACCGCGAGTAGGCCCGACGCCAGCAGCTGCCGTACGACCCCCCGCCATTCCGCGGTGCCCAGGTCCGCCCCGACCCCGAAGACCGAGAGGGCGTCGTGGTCGAACTGGATGACCTTGGCCGTCTTCTTGCCCTGGAGGATGTCGATGATCTGGCCGGCGCCGAACTTCTGTCGGCGCTCCTTGGCCAGCCGCCACACCGTGGACAGCAGCTTCTGCGCCGCGACCGTACCGTCCCAGGACTCGGCCGGCGTCAGACACGTGTCGCAGTTGCCGCACGGCTCGCCGGACTGACCGAAGTACGCCAGCAACCTCACCCGACGGCAGTCGACGGTCTCGCAGAGTGCGAGCATCGCCTCCAGGTGCCCGGCCAGTGCCCGGCGGTGCGCCTCGTCGCCCTCGGAGCCGTCGATCATCTTGCGCTGCTGCACCACGTCCTGGAGGCCGTACGCCAGCCATGCCGTGGCCGGCTCTCCGTCGCGCCCGGCCCGGCCGGTCTCCTGGTAGTAGCCCTCGACCGACTTCGGCAGGTCCAAGTGGGCGACGAACCGCACGTCGGGCTTGTCGATGCCCATGCCGAAGGCGATCGTGGCCACCACCACGACCCCGTCCTCCCGCAGGAAGCGCGCCTGGTTCGCCGCACGCGTGCGGGAATCCATGCCCGCGTGGTAGGCCACCGCGTCGATGCCCTGCTCCGCTAGGAAGGCCGCCGTCTTCTCCACCGACGCCCGCGACAGGCAGTAGACCACCCCGGCGTCCCCGGCGTGCTCGGTCCGGATCAGCTCCAGCAGTTGCTTGGTCGGGTTGTTCTTCGCGACGATCCGGTACTGGATGTTCGGCCGGTCGAAGCTGGCCACGAAGTGCCGGGCCTCCCCCAGCCCCAGTCGCGCCGCGATCTCGGCGTGCGTCGCCTCGGTGGCGGTCGCGGTCAGCGCGATCCGGGGCACCGCGGGCCAGCGCTCGTGCAGCATGGACAGCGCGAGGTAGTCGGGCCGGAAGTCGTGTCCCCACTGGGCGACGCAGTGCGCCTCGTCGATCGCGAAGACCGACACCTTGCCCTGGTCGAGCAGCCGCTGCGTGCCCTCGGTGCGCAGCCGCTCCGGAGCCAGGTACAGCAGGTCGAGCTGGTCGTCGAGGAAGGCCTGCTCCACGCTGCGGCGCTCGTGCGGGTCCTGCGTCGAGTTGAGGAAGCCGGCCCGCACCCCGAGGGCGGTGAGCGCGTCCACCTGGTCCTGCATCAGCGCGATCAGCGGCGAGATCACCACTCCCGTGCCGTCTCTGACCAGCGCCGGGATCTGGTAGCAGAGCGACTTGCCGCCGCCGGTCGGCATCAGCACCAGCGCGTCGCCGCCGCCGACGACGTGCTCGATGATCTGCTGCTGCTCGCCGCGGAAGGAGTCGTACCCGAAGACGCGGTGGAGTACGTTCAGGGCATCGGGGATCTCGGTGGACGCGTCGACAAGGCTCATCCGAGAAGCCTAGCGACCTCCACGGACAGGTCCGCCCGGATCTGCCGGTCCGGGACCCCCATCCCGTCCCCGGGGGTCAGCCGAGGGCCCTCTCGAAGGCGGTGTGGGCCTTCTCGTCGAACAGGACGAAGCGGACCTCTTCCACCGGGGCACCGGCCGCGGCGCGGGCGGTCTCCACGGCGATGCGGGCTCCGTCGTCGATCGGCCAGCCGTAGATCCCGGTGGAGATCGCCGGGAAGGCCACCGTACGGGCGCCCAGCTCGGCCGCGACCCGCAGTGATTCGCGGTAGCAGGAGGCCAGCAGGTCCGAGCGGTCCTCGTCCTGTGACCAGACCGGGCCGACCGTGTGGACCACCCAGCGGGCGGGGAGACGGCCGGCGGTCGTGGCGACCGCCCGGCCCGTCGGGAGGCCCTTGCCGTAGTGGGAGGCGCGCAGCGCCCGGCAGGCCTCCAGGATCTCCGGGCCGCCGCGCCGGTGGATGGCACCGTCCACGCCGCCGCCGCCGAGCAGCGAGGAGTTCGCCGCGTTGACCACGACGTCCGCCTGCTCGGCGGTGATGTCGCCCTGCACGAGGGTGATGCGGACCATCACGGAGCCTTTCGTAGGTGTCGCCACACGGCCTTGGCGGCGTTGTGGCCGGACATGCCGTGCACGCCGGGGCCGGGCGGGGTGGCGGAGGAACAGAGGAAGACGGCCGGGTGGGCGGTCGTGTACGGGGACAGCGAGAGCTTGGGGCGCAGCAGCAGCTGGAGCCCCGAGGTGGCGCCGCAGGCGATGTCGCCGCCGACGTAGTTGGGGTTGCGTGCGGCCAGTTCCGGCGGTCCGGCCGTGGCGCGGGCCAGCACCAGGTCGCGGAAGCCGGGTGCGAAGCGCTCCAGTTGGCGTTCCACGGCATCGGTGAGGTTGCCGCCCCAGCCCGCGGGGACGTGCCCGTACGCCCAGAAGACGTGCTTGCCCTCGGGCGCACGGCCGGGGTCGGCCAGGCTGGGCTGGGCGGTGATCAGGAAGGGGCTGCGGGGGGCCCGGCCGCTCGTGGCCAGTTGGAGGGCGGCGTCGATGTCGCGGGTCCGCGGGCCGATCTGGACGGTGCCGGCCCGGCGCGGGGCCTCGGCGGTCCACGGCACGGGCCCGTCCAGCGCGTAGTCGATCTTGAATACGGAGGCGCCGTACCGGTAGCCGTCGTACGCGCGCCCCAGCCGGGCGATCCGGGCCAGCGCGGTCGGCGAGGTGTCGAAGACGTACGCCCGGGCCGGCGGGAGGTCGTCGAGGCGTTTGACCTCGAATCCGGTGTGGACCACGCCGCCGAGGTCGCGCAGGTAGGCGGCGAGGGCGTCCGAGATCGACTGCGAGCCGCCGCGCGCCATCGGCCAGCCGCGCTCGTGCGCGGCCAGCGCGAAGACCAGGCCGACGGCGCCGGTGGCGATCCCGTCCAGCGGGGCGTTGACGTGCGCGGCGAGCCCCGCGAACAGCGCCCGTGCCGGCTCCTCGTGGAAGCGGCGCAACAGCCAGGTGACGGGCGGCAGTCCGGTGAGTCCGAACCGGGCCAGGGTGGCGGGGTCCCGGGGCAGGGCGGTCGACGGCAGGGACATGAAGTCCCTGACCAGGGTGTCCCACCTGCCGAGGAACGGATGCACGAGCCGCCGGTACGTGCCCGCGTCGCGCGGCCCGAGGGAGGCCGCGGTCTCGGAGACGGAGCGGGAGAGCACGGCGGCCGTACCGTCGTCGAAGGGGTGCGCCATGGGCAGCGGGGCGTGCAGCCATTCCAGCCCGTACTGCCGCAGCGGCATGGTGGAGAACACGGGTGAACCGATGCCGAGCGGATGCACCGCCGAGCAGGGGTCGTGCCGGAAGCCCGGGAGGGTGAGCTCCTCGGTGCGGGCCCCGCCGCCGACCGTCTCCGCGGCTTCGAACACGGCGGCCGAGAAGCCGCGCCGGGCCAGCTCGACGGCGGCCGTCAGCCCATTGGGCCCCGCCCCCACCACGACCACATCGAGAATCGACGGCACGTTGAGACTCCTTCGTCCGGCGGCGGCTGCGCCCCCAGGATATTCGGCCCGCCCCCACCGGTCCCGGCCTGTTGCCGGTCAGGCACCCCGCAGCAGGTCACGGATGCGTACGGTGGTGGCCTCGTCGCGGCCCACCGCGAACGGCAGCTCGTTGTCCCGGTCCACCCGGAAGGGCACTCCGGCGACGGTGCTCTGCGTACCGCCCGCCTCGGCGACCAGGAGCAGTCCGGCCGCGTGGTCCCAGGCCGAGGGCCAGGTGAAGGCGAGCCCGTCCATCTCGCCGCGGGCCACCTTCAGGTACTCCAGACCCGCCGAGCCGCACGGTCGGGCCGCGACACCGGGCACGTCGAGACGGGCCAGGACGCGCTTGTGCTCGTCGGAGGTGTAGAGCGGGTGGGCCATGGCCACCCGCAGCTCGGCGCCCGGTTCCGGCGAACCGCACGCGATCCGCTCGCCGTTGACGTACGCGCCCTGACCGCGCACGGCGGTCGCCAGCTCGTCCAGCGCCGGGGCGAAGGTCCAGGAGGCGAGGATCTCCCCGCGGTGGGCCAGGGCCACCAGGGTGCAGAAGGCCGGGTCGCCGGCCACGAACTGCCGGGTGCCGTCGACCGGGTCGACGATCCACACCGGCGCGTCGGCGCGCAGCGCCCCGTACGCGGTCGGGTCTGCGTGCACGGCCTCCTCGCCGACCACGGCGGAGCCGGGCAGGAGCAGCGTCAGGGCGGCCGTGAGGTGCTCTTCGGCCTTGCGGTCGGCAACGGTCACCAGATCGTGCGGACCGGTCTTCTGGTCCACTTCGTGGTCGGCGAGCTGCCGGAATCTCGGCATGATCTCGACCGCCGCCGCCTTGCGGACGGCTTCTTCCACCGCGGACAGGTCATGGGCCAGGAACTCTTCGATCATGCCTCCATCACATCACGCCCGGGTGACGAACCCCACCGTCATTCCGGTCGGGCCGCTGGACTGCGGGTGGACTCCAGCCCCGGCGGAGAGGGGGGACGTTCCCGGTGCATGAGCGCGGCGTACAGCAGCAGGGACGAGACCAGTCCCACCGCCCAGCCGTAGTCCGCGAGCGGCTTCAGGGCGGGGATCAGCCCGTCCTCGGGGAATGGGCCCTGGCCGGGCGCCGAGTGCGAGCCCCCGATGGCGAGGACCCCGCCGACCAGGAAGGCCGTCAGCGCTCGCGGGTTCCAGCCGCCCCGGTACCAGTAGGGCCCTTCCGCCCGGTACAGATCGGGCAGGGACAGCCGTGTGCGGCGCACGATCCAGTAGTCGGCGATCAGGACCCCGGCGACCGTGCCGAGCAGGCCGCCGACCAGGCCGAGCCAGGTGAAGACGTAGAGCTCGGGGGTCGCGGTCAGCTTCCAGGGCATGATCAGTACGCCGACCACCCCGGTGATCAGCGCACCGGTGCGGAAGTCGATCAGTCGGGGGGCCAGGTTGGCCAGGTCGTACGCCGGGGAGACCACGTTCGCCGCGATGTTGACCGAGATCGTCGCGACGAGCACCGTCAGCAGGGCGAAGAGCAGCCCGAAGACGTTGTCGGTCTTGGAGACCAGCAGGACCGGGTCCCAGATCGGGGTGCCGTACACCGCCTCGGAGCCGGAGGTGACGAACACCGACAGGAGTGCGAAGAGGGTCATGGTCGTCGGCAGTCCGAGCGTCTGTCCGAGGATCTGGGAGCGTTGGCCGGCGCCGAAGCGCGTGAAGTCCGGGATGTTGAGCGCGAGGGTGGACCAGAACGCGATCATCCCCATCAGCGAGGGGAAGAACACCGGCCAGAAGTCCTCGCCCCAGCCGAGCCGGGACGGCTGGTCGAGCAGTTCGCCGAAGCCGCCCGCCTTCACCCCGATCCACACCAGGAGCGCCAGTGCGCCGACGATGACGAAGGGCGCGGCCCAGTTCTCGAAGCGCCGCAGGGTTTCCATCCCCCGGTAGATGATGGCGAGTTCGAGCGCCCAGAAGGCGGCGAAGCACAACCACAGCGTCCAGGGCTGGCCGGCGATCCGCTCCGCGTCCGCCCAGCCGCCGAACGCCTTGCCGAGCAGGACGAAGATCCCGGACCCGCCGATCCAGGTCTGGATCCCGAACCAGGCGCAGGCCACGGCCGCCCGGGCCAGCGCGGCCAGGTTGGCCCCGCGCACCCCGAAGGAGGCTCGGGCCAGGACCGGGAAGGGTATCCCGTACTTGGGGCCGGCGTGCCCGGTGAGCAGCATCGGCACGAGCACCACGAGGTTGGCGAGGGCGATGGTGAGGACGGCCTGTTTCCAGTCCATGCCCAGCGCCACCAGCCCCGAGGCGAGCAACCAGGAGGGGATGTTGTGCGCCATGCCGACCCACAGGGCGGTGAAGTTGTACGTCGTCCAGCGCCTGGCCCCGACCGGTACGGGAAGGAGGTCGGCGTTGGCGAAGCGGCTGTCTTCGGGGACCTCGCCGGGGGCGAGCTCCACACGGCTCCCGGTGTCGCCGATGGTGTGTTCCCGCATGAGCGCGTATCCCTTCGGTCGGGGTCCGGGCCCGGTCCGGGCCCGGGCGTCAGGATCTGAACGCCGGGATGACGTGCTGTCCGTACGCGTCGATGGTGGCCTCCTTCGCGTCGTGCATGTCGTACACCGCGAACTGGTCGACGCCCAGGTCGCGCAGGGCCCGCAGCTTCTCGATGTGGGCCTCGGGCGGGCCCAGCAGGCAGAACCGGTCCACGATCTCGTCCGGGACGAAGTCCGTCGACGGGTTCCCGGCCCGGCCGTGGTGGCTGTAGTCGTAGCCCTGGCGGGACTTGATGTACTCGGTGAGGGCCTCCGGGACCATGCCGGAGTGCTCGCCGTAGCGGCTGACCAGGTCCGCGACGTGGTTGCCGACCATCCCTCCGAACCAGCGGCACTGTTCGCGGGCGTGGGCCAGGTCCTCGCCCACGTACGCCGGCGCCGCGACGCAGATGGTGAGGGCGTCCGGATCGCGGCCGGCCCGCTCGGCGGCTTCCCGAACCGATCCGATCATCCACTCGGTGAGGTAGGGGTCGGCGAGTTGGAGGATGAACCCGTCCGCCTTCTCACCGGCCAGGGCGAGCGCCTTCGGCCCGTACGCGGCCATCCAGACGGGGAGCTTCCCGTCCCGGACCCACGGGATCCGCAGGGGGTTGCCGTCGACCTCCGCCTCCCGGCCCTCCGCGAGGTCCCGGATGACCTCGATGGCCTCGCCGAGGCGGGCCAGGGTGTTCGGTTTGCGCCCGGCGACCCGCATGGCGGAGTCTCCGCGGCCGATGCCGCACACGGTGCGGTTGCCGTACATGTCGTTGAGGGTGGCGAAGGTGGAGGCGGTGACCTCCCAGGTGCGGGTGCCCGGGTTGGTGACCATCGGGCCGACGTGGAGCTTCTGCGTGTTGGCCAGGATCTGGCTGTAGATGACGAACGGCTCCTGCCACAGCACGGCGGAGTCGAAGGTCCAGCCGTAGCGGAACCCGTTGCGCTCGGCGCGGCGCATGAGGCTGACGACCTGGGAGGCGGGCGGGTCGGTCTGTAGGACGAGGCCGAAATCCATGGGGTGGCTCCTTGCGTGCTGCTGCTACAGGTACTGGCAGGTGGAGCGGGGGACGAACACCCCGTGGCCGGCCCGACCGGTGTACTCGCGCCGGTCGATGACGAGTTCGCCGCGCGAGAGGACGGTGTCGACGCGTCCGGTGATCCGCTTGCCCTCGTACGCCGAGTAGTCCACGTTCATGTGGTGCGTCTCGGCGGAGATGACCTGCTCGGCGTGCGGGTCGTAGAGGACGATGTCGGCGTCGGAGCCCGGGGCGATGGTGCCCTTCTGGGGGTAGAGGCCGAACATCCGGGCCGGGGTCGCGCAGGCGATCTCGATCCAGCGGCGGCGACTGATGTGCCCGTCCAGGACGGCCTGGTGGAGGAGGTCCATGCGGTTCTCCACGCCGGGCAGCCCGTTCGGGATCTTCGAGAAGTCGCCGCGGCCGAGCTCCTTCTGGCCGCGGAAGCAGAACGGGCAGTGGTCGGTGGACACCACCTGGAGGTCGTTGGTCCGCAGGCCCCGCCACAGCGCAGCCTGGTGCTCGCGCGGCCTCAGCGGTGTGGAACAGACGTACTTGGCGCCCTGGAAGTCGGGCTCCGCGAGGTTGTCGGTGGACAGGAAGAGGTACTGCGGGCAGGTCTCGCCGAACACCGGCAGCCCCTTGTCCCGGGCGGCGGCCAGCTCCGCGACCGCCTCCTCGGCCGAGACGTGGACCACGTAGAGCGGGGCGCCCGCGACCCGCGCGAGCTGAACGGCCCGGTGCGTGGCCTCCGCTTCGAGGAGCACCTTGCGGACCTCGCCGTGGTGGCGGGGATCGGTCTCCCCGCGGGCCAGGGCCTGTTCGACGAGCACGTCGATCGCGATGCCGTTCTCGGCGTGCATCATGATCAGCCCGCCGTTCGAGGACGCCCGCTGCATCGCGCGCAGGATCTGCCCGTCGTCGCTGTAGAAGACCCCGGGGTAGGCCATGAACAGTTTGAAGGAGGTGACCCCCTCCCCGACCAGGTGGTCCATCTCCTTCAGGGTCCCCTCGTTCACGTCCGAGAGGATCATGTGGAAGGCGTAGTCGATGGAACACCGGCCGTCGGCCTTGTCGTACCAGGTGTCGAGCCCCTCGCGCAGGGCGCGGCCGACGCTCTGCACGGCGAAGTCGACGATCGTGGTGGTGCCGCCCCAGGCGGCGGCCCGGGTCCCGGTCTCGAAGGTGTCCGAGGCGGCGGTCCCACCGAACGGGAGCTCCATGTGGGTGTGCGCGTCGACCCCGCCGGGGATGACGTACTTTCCGCTCGCCTCGATCGTACGGTCGGCCGTCCAGGCCTCGGCGGCTGCCGAGCCGTGGGCCGCGAGGGCGGCCACCCGGCCGTCCTCGACCAGTACGTCGGCGTGGAGTTCGTCGGCGGCCGTGATGACGAGGCCGCCGCGGATCAGGGTGCGGATGGACATGTGCGACGCCTCCCGGCTACACGACGCTGCGCAGGGCCCGTTCGAGGATCTCGGCGCCCTCTTCCGCCTCGGCGACGGTGAGGGAGAGCGGCGGCGCGATGCGCAGCACGCTGGTGTTGTACCCGCCGCCCTTGCCGACCAGCAGGCCCCCTTCGCGGGCAGCCTCCAGTACGGCGGTGGCCGCGTCCGGGTCCGCCTGGTCGGTGCCGGGCTTCGCCAGCTCCAGGCCGGCCATCAGGCCCCGGCCGCGGACCTCCCGTACGGCGGGCACGGCGGCGGCGATGGCACGCAGCCGCTCCAGGAGCAGGCCGCCGACGCGGCGGGCGTTGCCCTGGAGGTCGTGCTCCAGCAGGTACGTGAGGTTCGCGAGGCCGGCGGCCATGGTGACCGGGGAGCCGCCGAAGGTGGAGATGGAGTTGGTGTCGATGCAGTTCATCACCTCGGCGCGGGCCACGACCCCGCCGACGGACATGCCATTGCCGATGCCCTTGGCGAAGGTGAGGATGTCCGGCGGGCCGTTCTGGGCGTGCGCCTGCCAGCCCCAGAAGTTGTCTCCCGTGCGGCCCCAGCCGGTCTGCACCTCGTCGCTGATCCAGAGGATGCCGTGCCGGTCCAGGACCTCTCGGAAGGCCCCGTACAGGCCGTCGGGCGGAGAGGTGAACCCGCCGACGCCCTGGACGGGTTCGGCGATGAGGGCGGCCATCTGGCCGCGGGCCTGGCCGAGTACGTCTTCGAGGTCGGCGACGCAGGCGGCGGTGAACTCGGCGTCGCTCAGGTGCGCGAAGGGTCCGCGGGTGCGCACGGCACCGTGGACGTAGTACGTCTGGAGCGGCGAGAGGCTGGTCGGGGACCAGCCGCGGTTGCCGGTGATGGAGACGGTGGAGAAGGACCGGCCGTGGTAGCTGTTGCGCATCGCCAGGATCTGGTTGGAGCGGCGGTACGCCGTCGCCAGCAGCAGGGCGGTGTCGTTGGCCTCGGTGCCGGACGTGGTGAAGAAGACGCGGGCCTCGGGGATGCCGGACAGCGCGGCGATCCGCTCGGCCAGCTCGATCATCGGGCGGTTGAGGTACAGCGTGGAGGAGTGGATGAGCCGGCCCGCCTGCTCGGAGACGGCCTTGGTCACCTCGGGCAGGGCGTGGGCGGTCATCGTGGTGAGGATGCCGCCGAAGAAGTCGAGATAGCGGTTGCCGTCGGCGTCCCAGACGTGGCGGCCCTCGCCGTGGGTGAGCTCGACGGGGCGGTCGTAATACAGCGCGAGCCAGTCGGGCATGACGGCACGGTGGCGGCTGTGCAGGGGGATCGGGTTGGTCACGGCTGTACGAGCCCTCCGTATGCGTCGGGGCGGCGGTCGCGGTAGAACGCCCATTGGGTGCGGACCTCTTCGATGAGGCCGAAGTCGAGGTCGCGGACGAGGAGTTCCTCCTCCTTGTCGCTGGCGACCTCCCCGACGAACTGGCCGCGCGGGTCCACGAAGTAGCTGGTGCCGTAGAAGTCGTCGTCGCCGTATTCCTCCTGGCCGACGCGGTTGATCGCGGCGATGAAGTACTCGTTGGCGACGGCGGAGGCGGGCTGTTCCAGCTGCCACAGGTACGCGGACAGGCCGCGGGAGGTCGCGGACGGGTTGTAGACCAACTGGGCTCCGGCCAGGCCCAGTGCGCGCCAGCCCTCGGGGAAGTGGCGGTCGTAGCAGATGTAGACGCCGACGCGGCCGACGGCGGTGTCGAAGACGGGCCAGCCCAGATTGCCCGGCCGGAAGTAGTACTTCTCCCAGAAGCCCTTGACCTGGGGGATGTGGTGCTTGCGGTACTTGCCCAGGTAGCTGCCGTCGGCGTCGATGACGGCAGCGGTGTTGTAGTAGAAGCCCTCGCTCTCCTGCTCGAAGACGGGCACGACGATGACCATGCCGGTCTCGCGGGCGAGTGCCTGCATGCGCTGGACGGTGGGGCCGTCGGGGACCGGCTCGGCCCAGCGGTAGTGCTCGGGTTCCTGGACCTGGCAGAAGTACGGGGCGTTGAACACCTCCTGGAAGCCGATGATCTGCGCGCCCTGGGCGGCGGCCCGCCGGGCGTGCTCCTCGTGCTTGGCGATCATCGACTCGGTGTCTCCGGTCCAGGTGGCCTGGACGAGTGCGGCGCGGACGACTTGGGCCATGAGCTGCTCCTCGCGACGGGAACGCCGACTTCTACGCACGTAGACGGTGTGCGTAGGGAGTAGAACGTAGGCCTCGTCACACCGTGGGGCAAGACCGCCTTGCACGGTTGGAGTAGTCGATCACATGAGGGCGTGCATCGGTCGATTCCGGTCAGGAAACGGACGGTTTCGCAACGCGCAGGGCGTGTACGAGGTCACGGTGGTGGGTGGTGGAGAGCGCCTCGGCGGCCCGGAGCAGCCGGGGGGCGAACCACTGCGGGTCGCGACGCGCGAGGCGGGCCGCCTCCTCCGCGGTGCGGGCGCGGACGAAGGCACTCAACAGGGCGTCGGCCTCGTGGCTCCGGCCGCACGCGGCGAGGGCCAGGGCCGCTTCCGCGATCTCGGCGGGTGGACGGGCCACGCCCTGGCGCAGCAGTGCTTCGCAGTCGGCGTGCCGGCCGGCCTCGCCGAGGGCGGCGGCGACCGCGGCGAGTCGATCGGGCGGGAGCGAGGCCGCCTCCCACAGCAGGACGGCCCAGTCCGCGCCGAGTCCGGCGCGGGTCAGCTCCACGGCGAAGAAGGGCAGCCACTCGGCGGGCCGGGCCGCGGCCTCGCACAGCAGCACGTGCGCTTCCCCGCTGCGCCCCTGGGCCCGCAACGCGATCAACTCGGCGACGGCCCGGGGAACCCCGTCGGCCGGCGCGATGTTGGCCGGCGCGCTGTCGGCCAGCGCGGTGTCGATCGGCGCGGTGTCGATCGGCTGCACCTCCGGCTGCGGCGGGGCGAAACGGGCTCCCCGCGGGGCGGGCAGCTCGGGCCCGGTCCGCCCGAAGCGCGCGCCGCGGGGCGGGGCGGTGACCTCGTCGGGATGCCCGGGCGGCGGGGTGAAGACCGGGCTCTCGGGTGCCGCGGAACCTGCGTACCGGGCCCCTCCCGCCCGCCGGGCGCCCCTCAGCCACCGCCCCTCGGCGCGCCCGACGGGAGGCTGCACCGCCGCCTCCCCCGCATCGCCCTGCCGCGGCACCCCGGGCAGTAACTCCCCGGCTTCGGCATTGGCTTCGGCCCACGGCCCGGAGGGCCGCTGCCCGTCCGGGGCGGGCGCGGGCCCTTCGAGGGACACCGGCCACTCGGTCCCGCTCCGGGCGGACGGCCCGCCGGCACCCGCCGGCGGTTCCACGGGCTGCACACCGAGAGGGTCCGCCGGTACGGAGCCCTGCGGGCCGGGCGGATACCCGGCTCCCGTCGGCGGGGAGGCCGCGAGGCGCGCGGTCAGGTCCTCGTGTCGGGCGGCGGCCCTGACCGCGTCGTCGCGGGTCCAGGCGAGCTCCCGGGTCAGGGCGTCCACCGCGGCACGGTCCGTCGTCGCGGCCAGCTGCGCCGTCAGGCTGCGGACGGCCGCTTCCGAGGCGGCCCGCTGGTCGACGGCCGCCGCCCACAGCGTCCGCAGTTCCTCCACACCGCCCGGCAGCCGGTCCCACGCCGTGACGGCCGCGGCCCGCAGCCGGGCCGCGTACTGCGTCTCCCGCGCCGCGAACTCCGCACCCCGTGCCTCCGCGAGGTCGCTGAGCAACGACTCCACCACGTCCCAGGGCGGCATCGCGGCGCCGTCGAGGCAGGCGCGCATGCCCTCCGGATCCCGTCGCAGGAACTCCCCGTACCAACCTGCCGCGGGATCGAGTCTCTGTGTCAACCCGCGCAAGTAGTTCGAGAGTTGCCCGATCGCCAGCGAAGTCGCGGTCTCCATGCCGGCATTGCACCCCACCGGTGTTACGGGCGGGCTACGGGAATCTCAAAGCTTGACTGCGATCGCGGTATGCGGCCGCTTGCCGCGCCGGGCCACCGCCGCGGGTAGGTCCAGTACCCAGAACTGCCAGGTGTACTTGCGCGACAGCAGCCGGCGCACCCGCTTCAGCCCGGCCTCGTCCAGCAGTCGCGCTTCGCCCTCCACTACGGGCGCCCCCTCGGGCACCCGCCCCCGCACGTCGCACGGTGCGACCGTGACCCGGCCGTTGTTGCGGATGCGTTTCACCTTCCAGGAATCGCTGTGGGTCCAGAGGTACAGCTCGCCGCCGTCGGCGACCGCCCACACCGGCGTGGCGACAGGGGTGCCGTCCTTGCGGAAGGTGGTGAGGCTGACGTACTTGCCCCGGTTCAGCTCTTCGAGAGTCATCCCCGGAGCCTAAACGCCCGGCTCCGGCCGCACGTTCTCGGCCGGTGCGCGCGTACGGAAGGTCCGTGCCGGGCCGCACGCCACGGTGGTGCGGGCCGTCCCCCTACTGCCGCGGTCATCCGTTCGGCACTCGGGGGCCGGGGGCGGCCGACACCGGCGCCGGGTGGCGCGGGCCCGCGTCGCCCGGGTCTGCGCCGCGGGCGCGGCCGTCGGGGGCGGCGCAGACCGCGAGGAGCAGACCTCCCGCGAGGAGGGCGCCGAGGAGTCCGAGACCGAGTCGCTCGGAGGCGTTCGTTGCTGACACGCCTTCACGTTTGCCCCGCACCCGGCAGCTCCCACCACCGATTGGTCCGTTCGGCCCGCCGGGCGCGCCCGAACGGCAGCCGAAGGTCCGCGGCCCGGGGGGGGCTCAGACGGGCACGAAGGAGCAGCGGCGCATCACGTCGTCGAGGGACAGCCCGAGCGCCTCGGCCAGGGCGGCCACGGTGAAGAAGGCCGGGGTGGGCGCGCGGCCGGTCTCGATCTTGCGGAGGGTCTCGGAGGACAGCCCTGCGCTGGCCGCGACCTCGACCATGCTGCGGCCGCCGCGGGCCTCGCGCAGCAGGGCGCCCAGACGCTCGCCGCGCTCGCGCTCTTCGGGGGTGAGAGGGGTGCGGACCATGCCGTCATCCTACCCCGTCCCCCCAATAACTATCCCGTTAAAGTTATACCGGTATAGTTATTGGCATGGTGGAACTGAAGACAGAACGGTCGATCGCTGAAATGCGCGCCCCGGGCCGGGTCGTCGCCCGCGCCCTGGCCTCCGTACGGCAGGCCGCGCGGGTCGGCGTGTCCTTGCGGGACCTGGACGGGGTGGCCCGCGAGGTCCTGGACGCGGCGGGGGCGACATCACCCTTCCTGGGCTACCGGCCGGAGTTCGCTCCGGTGCCCTTCCCGGCGGTGATCTGCGCCTCGGTCAACGACGCGATCGTGCACGGCATCCCCAACGACTACCGGTTGCGCGACGGCGACCTGGTCAGCATCGACTGCGGGGCGAAGCTCGGCGGCTGGGCCGGGGACGCGGCGGTCAGCTTCACCGTCGGTCGGGCACGCCCCGCCGACCTGCGCCTGATCGAGACTGCCGAGGAAGCCCTCGCCGCCGGAATCGCCGCCGCACTGCCCGGCAACCGGATCGGCGACATCGCGCACGCCGTCGGCACGGTCTGTCGTGCGGCCGGATACGGCATCCCGGACGGCTTCGGCGGCCACGGCGTGGGCCGCAACATGCACGAGGATCCGGGCGTACCCAACGAGGGCCGGCCGGGGCGCGGCATGAAGCTGCGCCCCGGCATGGTGCTCGCGATCGAACCGATGCTGGTCGCGGGCGGTACGGACGACTACCGGTGCGACGGGGACGGCTGGACCCTACGGACCGTCGACGGCAGCCGTGCCGCGCACGTGGAGCACACGGTCGCGATCACCGCCGACGGTCCGCAGATCCTGACCGCACCGTAGGGCCGGCCGGTGCGCCCGCCGGCGCGGGCGCCCCCCGGCGCCCGCCCCTGCGTGCGGCTGTTGGGCGGGCGGCCTACGCGCGGCCGTGCGGGTGGACCACCATCGCGGAACCGCCGCCCCGCCGGGTCGTCTCGGCGGCGGCCAGCCAGCGCCCGTCCGGGAGCCGTTGGACCCCGGTGGCGGCGCCGATCTCCGGGTTCTGCCGGAAGCCCTGGCCCAGTGCCTCCAGTGCGGTGCGCACCGGACTGTTCCACAGACCCGGCTCCAGCTCGGTGGTGCTCTGGTTGCGCTGGCTGGCCCGCGGCGCCGCGATGGCGTCGACCAGCGGCAGGTTCCGGTCCAGGTGCCCGATCAGGGTCTGCAGGACGGTGGTGATGATGGTGGCGCCACCCGGGGAGCCGACCGCGAGCACCGGACGCCCGTCCTCCAGCACGATGGTCGGGGACATGGACGAACGGGGCCGCTTGCCGGGTCCGGGCAGGTTCGGGTCCGGGACTCCGGGGGCCGCAGGGGCGAAGGAGAAGTCGGTGAGCTCGTTGTTGAGGAGGAAGCCTCGGCCCGGGACGGTGATCGCACTGCCGCCGGTGGACTCGATGGTCAGGGTGTACGAGACCACGTTGCCCCAGCGGTCGGCGACCGTCAGGTGCGTGGTGTTCTCCCCTTCGTACGTGGTCGGGGCGGCCTGCCCGCCGGTGGCGCAGGGCACCGGATGGCGCGGGTCTCCGGGGGCCAGCGGGCTGGTCAGCGCCCGGTCCGGCCGGATGAGGCAGCCGCGCGAGTCGGCGTACCGCTGCGAGAGCAGCTCCCGCGTGGGGACCTGCTCGAAGGCGGGATCACCGACCCAGCGCCCGCGATCGGCGAAGGAGATCCGCGAGGCCTCGATGAAGCGGTGCAGGTACTGCGCCTCGGACAGGGAGCCGAGGTCGGTGCGCTCCAGGATGTTGAGCGCCTCACCGACGGTGGTGCCGCCCGAGGACGAGGGGGCCATGCTGTACACGTCGAGGCCCCGGTAGCCGACCCGAGTGGGTTCCTGCCGCTTGGTCGCGTACGCGCGCAGGTCGTCCGTGGTCAGGTCGCCGGGCCGGACGATCCGGGTGGCGGCCGGGTCCACCGGCGGCTTGCGGACGGCCCGGACGATGTCCTCGGCGATCGGACCCCGGTAGAGCGCGCCGGTGCCCTTGCGGGCCAGCTCCGCGTACGTGGCCGCCAGGTCGGGGTTCTTGAAGGTGGAGCCGACGACCGGCAGGGCGCCGCCGGGCAGGAACAGCTTGCGGGTGTCGGGGAAGTCCTTGAAGCGGTCCTGGTTGAGCTCCGTCTGGGCCCGGAAGGTCGAGTCCACGGTGAAGCCGTCGCGTGCCAGCTTCTCGGCGGGCTTGAGGAGTTGGCCGAGCGGGCGGGTGCCCCAGGCGTCGAGGGCGCTCTTCCAGGTGGCGGGGGTGCCGGGGACCCCGACACCGCGGCCACTGGTCTGCCCCTCGGCGAACGGGATGGGCACGCCGTTCTCCTGGAAGAGGCCGGCGGTGGCCGTCGCGGGCGCGGTCTCGCGGCCGTCGATGGTCCGTACCCGGCGGGACCCGGCGTCGTAGTAGACGAGGTATCCGCCCCCGCCGATGCCGGCCGAGTACGGCTCGGTCACGCCCAGCGCTGCGGCCGTCGCGACGGCGGCGTCCACGGCGTTGCCGCCGGAGCGCAGGACCGCGATGCCGGCTGCGGAGGCGTCGGCGTCGACGCTGGCGACGGCCCCGCCGTACCCGACCGCGACGGGCACCTTGGCGGGGGTGGCCGGGGCCGCCGGCGGGGCGGCGGCGCCCGTCGAGACGAGGGCGGCGACGAGGGCCAGCAACGGTAACGTGCGGGTGACGGGACGGTGCATCCGGACCTCCAGTGGCAGCGTGCGCCGAGCCTAGCCGTCGCTCCGGCGTCCCGTCAGGACGTCGGTAACGACCGCGTAGTTCACCGGCGTGGCACCGCCCGACAGCGCGTGCCTTAGCATCCCGCGCATGAATGACGACGTCCGCAACATCGTGCTCGGGGTGATAGCCACCGCCGTCAGCGGCGGGTTCGGCTGGTTCTCCCGTACCTACCTCTGGCGCCGCGCGCTCCGCCGCAAACAGGCCTTCTTCGGGCTACCGACCGGGGCCGACTGCGTGTTCGTGGTCAACCGGCAGATGGGCGGGAACGATTCGTCCCTCCACCGCAGCGACGCCTTCGCACTGCTGGAGGTCTCCGCCCTGATCAAGGACTGCGGGGCGAACGTGCAGATCGTCACCCACGACGGGGCCCGCCAGGGCTTCGGCGAGCGGGCCGAGTTCTGCGTCGGCGGGCCGGCGTCCAACACCCGTACCGTGGCGCACCTGGCCTCCATGCTCCCGGGCGTACGGATGGCGGTCTCCGACGAGCCCGCCGCGGACCGGGGGGCCATCGTCGTCGGCGGGGAGTCGTACCGCTGGCAGAAGGGCCTGGTCGAGTACGTGCTGCTGGCCCGGCTGACGTCCGGACGGGGCTCCCGGCCGGTGTTCCTGCTGTGCGGGCAGACCGCCAACAGCAATCAGGCGGCGGCCCGCTACCTGGCCAAGCACCACGTGCACCTGGCCCGCACGTACGGTGAGGAGAGCTTCTGCATCCTGCTGAAGGTGATCAATTCCGACGCCTACGGCCCCGACGTCACGGAGCTGGTGGCGGACGTCACCGCGCCGGCCCGGACACCCGTAGCGGCAGTCGCGTGATCCCGTTGATGAAGTTCGACACCAACCGGCGTGGCGGGCCCGCGAGTTCCGGGGCCGGCATGGCCGCGCGCCACTCCTCGTAGAGCACCCGCAGCTGGAGCCGGGCGAAATGGGCGCCGAGGCAGACGTGCGGACCGTCCCCGAAGGAGACGTGCGGATTGGGCGTCCGGCCGAGGTCGAGGCGCCCCGGGTCGGTGAATACGCGCTCGTCGTGGTTGGCGGAGGCGTGGAACACCACGACCTTGTCCCCGGCACGGATCTGCTGTCCGGCCAGTTCGGTGTCGACGGCGGCGGTACGGCGGAAGCTGAGCACGGGCGGGTGGACGCGCAGGAGTTCGTCGACGGCCCGGTCCGACGGGACGCCGCCGCCGGCGAACCGCCGGTAGGCGTCCGGGGAGCCGGCCAGTGCGAGGAGGGCGCCGGGAGCGGCGCTCCGTACGGTGTCGTTGCCCGCGACGGTGAGCAGGAAGAAGAACATCTCCAGCTCGGCCGGGTCCAGCCCGGCCCCGGCGAGGGCGGTCATCAGGTCGTCGCCGGGGTGGGTGCGTTTGAAGGCCGCGAGCTCGCGGGCATAGCCGAACATCTCGCCCAGCAGGGCCGGGGAGCGCGGGTTGAGCGGCTTGCCGTCGGGGCCGCGCAGCGGTTCGGGCGTGTCCTCGGGGTCCTGGTAGCCGATGATCCGTACGGTCCACTCCAGCAGCAGGGCGCGGTCGGCGGCGGGGACGCCCATCAGGTCGGTGAGATTGAGCAGCGCGTACTCGTCGGTGACGGCGGCGACCACGTCGGCGGCGCCGTCCTCGGCCTTGGCCCGGGCGTCGGCGAGCAGCGTACGGGCGCGCTCCCGGACCCGGCCGGCGAAGGCGTCGACGCGGGCCGGGGTGAAGGCGCGCGAGACCAGGCGGCGCAACCGCCCGTGGTCGGTGGGGGTCTCCCCCGCGGAGCGGCGGGAAGGGTCCTGGTTGAGCATGGTGCGCCGGAGGAAGGGCAGGTCCGCCGGGTCGGGATCGCGGATCTGGGTGGCGCCCAGCCAGGAGGAGTACGTGGTGTGGTCGCGCAGCACCCGGACCACGTCGGCGTGCCGGGTGACCGCCCAGAAGCCGGGTCCGGCGGGCCAGCCCAGGAGCTCCGGCTCCGCCTGCCGGGCCACCGGGTTCCGGTCACGCAACAGCCGGTAGCGCGCGTGCGGGACGCCCTCGGCGTAGACGCGCGGATCGAAGACGTCGGGGACGTCCGCGGCGGGGTTCGGGGAGGCCTGGTCCATGGGCCCACGGTGGCCGCAGCACCGGCCGCCCCGCAAGGGGACCGCCGGAGCGGGAGGCGCGCTCAGCTGCTGCCGGTGTCGCAGGCTGCCTCGTCGAGGGTGGTGTCCGGGCCGCGCAGGACCACCCGGTCCTGAGACCCGCTGGTGGACAGCGCGGTGCACACCAATTGGCCGCGGGCGAGCGCGGACAGGCCGCCGACCTTGAACGGGAGCCGGATTTCGATCACGGCGTCCGAGCTCCGTACGACCTGGGCTCCCGCGGCCTGTTTGGGGTCCAGCGCGGGCAGCTCGGTGTGCAGGCCCGAGGCCTTCTCCTGACCGTCGGGGCCGAGGAGCAGTCGGACCACGCCGGTCCGGAGGTCGCCCGACGGGTCGTCGGACTGGGACGAGGGGACGAGCCGGTCGTCCGGGGTCACGAAGTACGGCAGCGGCCCTTCGTTGCGCTCCGGCACGATCACCCGGGCCGCGGCGCCGCTCTCGATCACCCCGGTGGTCTTGATCCCGCAGCCGGTGAGCAGCAGGGCGCCCAGCAGGGCGCTGACGCCCGCGGCCGTCCGTGCGGGGTTCATGCGTCGGCCTCCAGGGGCATGTCGAGGGTGAACACGGCTCCGCCGGCGGGCCCGTTCGCGGCGAGCAGGGTGCCGCCGTGCAGCCGGACGTTCTCCAGGGTGATGGCGAGGCCGAGGCCGCTGCCCGCGGAGCGGGTACGGGCGGCGTCGGCCTTGAAGAAGCGGTCGAAGATGTGCGGCAGCACCTCGGGGGCGATGCCGGGCCCGCTGTCGGCGACCACAAGGAGCAGCCGGGGGCCACCGGGTCGGGGTTCGGTGCGTACGCTGACGCGGACGGGGGCGCCGCCGTGTTTGAGGGCGTTGCCGACGAGGTTGGCGAGGACCACGTCGAAGCGGCGCGGGTCGAGTCGGGCCCGCACCTGCGACGGCAGGTCGGTGACCACCCGGTCGTCGTCCCAGTGGCGGCGTTCCAGGGTCTTGCGGACGGCCTCGGCCACGTCCACGTCGTCGAGGTTGAGTTCGGCCGCGCGCGCGTCGAAGCGGGATATCTCCATCAGGTCCTCGACGAGGACCGCGAGCTTGCCGGTCTCGGCGCTGACCAGCCGCAGGGCGGCGGCCGTGTCGGGGTCGAGGCGCTCGGCTTCCTCGTCCAGGACTTCGGTGACGGCGAGCATCCCGGAGAGCGGGGTGCGCAGTTCGTGGGAGACGTCGGACGCGAAGCGGCGGGCCCGGATCTCGGCCTCCCGTAGTTCGTTCACCGACTGTTCGAGGGCGCGGGCGGTCTCGTTGAAGGTGCGGGCGAGTCCGGCGAGCTCGTCGGCGCCGCGGACTTCGATGCGGGTGTCGAGGCGGCCGCGGCCGAGGTGCTGGGCGGCGCGGCGCATGTCCCGTACGGGGCGCAGGACGCTGCGCGCGGCGAGCAGGGCGGGGACGACGGCGATGGCGAGGCCGGGGACGGCGCCCCGTTTGGCGGCTTCGACCATGGCGTCCACCGTCTTCGCCTCGGTGGCCAGGGGCATCGTGGCGAAGATGACGAGGCCGGTGGGTTGGCGCACGTCGTTGCGGCTGAAGACGGCCGGCATGCCGACGGCGAGGTAGGGGGTGCCGGCGGGGTCGGTCACGCGTTGGAAGGCGCCGTGCGGATGGGCGGACACCTGGACGCGCAGTTGCTCGGTGACGACCGTGGAAGTGGGCGCGCTGGTGCTGGAGGCCCGCAGGCTGCCGTACTCCCCGAAGACGGCCCAGGGGTGCGGTTTGCCGCGTTTGCCCAGTTCGTTCACGAAGCGCTGGAGCTGCTCCTGTTCCATCGGCAGCGTGACGGGCTGGTTCTCCATCAGGTCGCGCAGGGTGCTGACGGCGGTGTCCTGGCTCTGCTTGAGGACCGCGGTGCGGGCCTGCTGGTAGGTCAGCGCGGCCGTGGTCACCGCGGAGATCGCAGCGACCAGGAGGAAGGCCGCGATCAACCGGGTGCGCAGCCCGAGCGGCGCGATGCGCCTCACCACGCCTTCTGGAGGGGGCCGAACCGGTAGCCGAAACCGCGCACGGTCTGGATGTAGCGGGGGGCGGTGTCGGGGTCCTCGACCTTGTGGCGCAGGCGCCGTACGCACGCGTCCACGAGCCGGGCGTCGGCGTGGTAGCTGTGCTCCCATACGTACTCCAGGAGCTGTTGGCGGGAGAAGACCTGCTCGGGCGAGGCCGACAGGTGCAGTAGGAGCTTGAGTTCGCTGGGGGCCAGCGGGACCCGCTCACCGTTCTTCGCGACGGTCAGCCCGGCACGGTCGATGGCGAGCTCGCCGTGGAACTCGACCTCGGGGCGGGCGCCCGCCGGGTCGCCCAGGCGGCGCAGCACGGCCCTGATGCGGGCCTCGATCACCTCGGTGCGGGCGGGTTTGACGATGTAGTCGTCGGCGCCGGCCTCCAGGCCGACGACTATGTCGAAGTCGTCACCGCGGGCGGTCAGCATGATGATCGGGACCTGGCTGGTCTCCCGGATGCGGCGGCAGACCTGCACGCCGTTCATGCCGGGCAGCATGAGGTCGAGCAGCACCAGTTCGGGGTGGAAGTCCGCCATCAGGGCGAGGCCCGCCTCGCCGGTCTCGGTGGCGCCCACCTCGTGGCCGCGGCGGCGTAGGCCGAGGCCCACTCCTTCCCGGATGGAAGGGTCGTCCTCGATCAGCAGTACGCGTGGCATCCGGTCGTCGTCCCAGGTGGTTCGGGGCCTTCCCCCCCGTCAACGGCTGGTCTTGCGCCGCAGGGAGTCCAGCAGGTCGGTGATTTCCGTGAGGCGCAGGGGCCCGGCAAGGAGGACGACGACGAGCACGATCGCCCCGGTTCCCGCGCCGACCGCTGCGAAGTCGCCCAGGCCCTCGGCGGCCAGGGCGGCTGCGTACCCCGCGGCGACCGCGGGCACGCAGGCGACCAGCAGCCGCAGGTGGGTGCGGACCGCGGTGCTGCGGCGCTCGGTACGGCTTCCCGCGCGGGGTCCCAGGCGCCGGGCCAGGGTGTACGCGGTGACCGCGAGGCCCGCGAACAGTGCCACGGAGTAGGCGCCCGCCATTCCCGTGACCGCCCAGCGCGGCGGCAGCAGGAGGTACGCGGCGGCGGAGAGAGCGGCGTTCAGGGCGGCGATGACCAGGTTCAGGAAGAACGGGGTCCGGGTGTCCGAGAGGGCGTAGAACCCGCGCGAGAGGACGTACTGGCCGGAGAAGGCGATCAGACCGGGGGCGAAGGCCGCCAGCATGCCCGCCATGACCTCGACGTCGGCGGCGCCGGTGCGCCCGTACTCGAAGACGCTGCCCATCACCCAGGGGGCCAGGGCGGCGAAGACCGCGGCGGCGGGGACGACGAGGGCGGCGCTGGAGCGCAGCGCGTACGAGACGTCCCGGCGGACCGCACCGAGATCGCCGTCGGCGGCGGCCGAGCTCATCCGGGGCATCAGTGCGGTCACGAGGGAGACGGTGATGATGCCCTGCGGGACGATCCACAGCTGGTAGGCGTTGCTGTAGGCGGTGTAGCCGGCGCCGCCCGCGAGGCCGGCTTCGACGGCGTGCCGTCCGGTGGCGGTGGACAGCCGGGTGACGACCCAGTAGCCGATCTGGTTTGTGAAGACGAGCATGACCAGCCAGCCCGCGTTGCGCAGCGGGCGGGCGAGGCCCTGGCCGCGCCAGTCGAAGCGGGGCCGCCAGCGGAAGCGGGCGGCGCGCAGCGAGGGGACGAGCGCGAGGGCCTGGAGGACGATGCCCGCGGTGGTGCCGAGGCCGAGCAGCCTGGTCTCCGCGCCCGTCAGGCCGTCGGCCGCATCGTGGGACAGGTAGAGGAAGAGCCCGAAGACAGCGATGATCACGATGTTGTTGAGGACCGGGGTCCACATCATCGCGCCGAACCGGCCGCGGGCGTTCAGCACCTGGCCGAGCAGGGTGAAGAGCCCGTAGAAGAGGATCTGCGGGAGGCAGTACCGGGCCAGGGCCACGGTGGTGCTCGCCTGGGTCCCGGTGTACGGGGTGTACGCCGAGACGATCAGCGGTGCGGCCAGTACGGCGACGGCGGTCAGCACGACGAGGGCCGCCGTGCAGGCGGTCAGCAGCCGGTCGGTGTAGGCGGCCCCGCCGTCCTCGTGCTCCTTGGCGGCCCGGACCAGTTCGGGAACGAAGACCGCGTTGAGCGCGCCGCCGATGAGCAGCATGTACAGGATGTTCGGGACGGTGTTGGAGACGGCGTAGCTGTCGCCGAGCAGTCCGGTGCCGAGCGCGGCGACCACGACGGCGGAGCGGACGAAGCCGGTGGCGCGGGAGACGATCGACCCGGCGGCCATGAGCGCGCCGCTGCGCAGCACCGAGGACTTCTGCGGTGCCGTGGGCACCGTGTGCGCCGCGGGGTCGGTTGCCGGACCGGCCGCTCTGGTGGCGGTGTCGGTGGCGGTGTCGGTCACCGGCGGGCCAGGTAGGCCTGGAAAGCCCTGTAGAGCGCCGTGTTGGCGTATCCGTCCACCGGGGTCTCCCACTCGCCTAGCGTTTCGACGACCTGTCCGCCGGTGCCGAGCTTCCAGCGCAGCAACCCGAAGGAACGTTCGTCGGGGTCAAGGGTGGAGGGTACCCCGCGCATGTCGTACTCGTCCGCTCCGAGGGCGTGTGCGTCGCGCATCATGCGCCACTGCAAGGCGTTGCTGGGGCGGACCTCGCGGCGGTGGTCCGCGGAGGCGCCGGTTTGGTACCAGACCCGCCTGCCGGCCACGATCATCGTGTGTGCGGCGAGGATCTCGCCCTGGTGGACGCCCAGGTAGAGGCGCATCCGGCCGAGCGCCTCGGCGTTGAGGACCTCGTACTGCTGCTGGTAGTACGCGAGCGAGCGACCGAGTCGGAAGCCGTCGCGCTCCTCGGTGATCCGTAGCAGTCGGTAGAACTCGGGAAGGTCGGCGGCGGTGCCGATGACGGTCTGCACACCGGCCTTCTCGGCCTTGCGCACGTTGCGCCGCCATTCCTGGTTGAGCCCGGACCACAGGTCCTCGACGGAGCGGCCGGCGATCTGCACGCGGAAGACGTGGCGCGGTTGGGCGTCGCCGTCGTCCTCGCCGCCGCAGCGCTTCCAGCCGCGGCTGCGCAGGCGGTCGGCGAGGGCGGCGCCGACCGGATCGACCTCGGTGGCGAGCACGTCCGACACCCGGCGCCCGGGTCCGGTGCCGGCCTTGACGGTGGCGGCGTCCCAACGGCGGTAGGCGGGGGCGGGGCCGATCCGGACGGCGAAGGCGCCGGCCGCGCGCAGGTGGCGCATCAGGGGGTCCAGCCACCGGTCGATGCGGGGGTCGGACCAGTCGGCGACGGGGCCCTCGGGAAGGTAGGCGAAGTATTTGCGGGTGCCGGGGAATTGACGGTAGAGAACGAGTCCGGCGCCCGCTATTTCACCGTCCGGGTAGTGCCATGCGACTCGTTCGGAGCGCCAGAGGTCCTTCACCTCGGCCCATGACGGGTACTGGAGGAAACTCGCCCGCCCGTGCCGGGAAAGGAAGGCCTGGTATTCGGGGACGGTCAGCGGACGCACCCTCAGCTCCTGGTTCCGGCGCTGGTCCTGGTCCTTCTCCTGGTGCTGCCGGGCGGGGGTCACGAGCAGTGCGCACACGGCTGATCGACCTTCCTGTACGTCCGAGGGAGCGGGATGCACAGGACTCTCACAGGTGTCCATGACGGAATCGCGCGGCGATTGTGACCGGACCATGACCGTTTCGCTGCGGTCCACATCACAACCGGAATTCGGATCTTTTCGACGGATTGGGCAACCTAAAGTCGTGCCGTTCGCATCTCCCTTTGCGAACGATCACTACCACTCGCCACCTGGGGGCCCTTCGTTGAGCCGCACACGCCGTATCGCACGCAGTCGCCACGTCATGCTGGTGGGGACCGCGCTCATGGCCGCCGCACTGACCGCCTGCGGTGGCGGTTCCGGCTCCGGCTCCAGCGGAAGCGGCCCCGGCGGCGCGGAGATGAAGAAGAAGCCCGACATGGCGATCTCCGTGAACCTCACGGGCGATCAGGCCAAGCCCGGTGAGCCGGTCAAGGTTTCCCTCGCCGAGGGCAAGCTGTCCCAGGTCAAGGTCTCCGACGGCAAGGGCGGCGAGCTGCCCGGCAAGATATCCGACGACGGCAGGACCTGGACCTCCGAGCGCAACGCCTCGCCGGGCACGGACTACAAGGTCGAGGCGCACAACACCGACAGTCAGAGCGCGAGCGCCCAGTTCAAGACGGTCGCCGCGGACAAGGTGAACAAGGTCACGATCAATCCGGGCAAGGGCTCCACGGTGGGCATCGCGCAGCCGATCTCGATCGTCTTCGACAACCCGGTGAAGGACAAGGCCGAGGTCGAGAAGCACCTGTTGGTCACCACGTCGAACAACACCGAGGGTTCGTGGGGCTGGTTCAAGGACTACACCGGCAACGACCGGGTGGACTGGCGACCGAAGGACTACTGGAAGTCCGGCACCGACGTGAAGGTCGAGATGAACCTGAACGGGGTGGACTCGGGGCAGGGCGGCGGGATGTTCGTGAAGGACTACAACACCGAGTTCAAGATCGGGAAGGACCGCCGGCTCCAGGTAGACCTCAACACCCACCGGATGACGGTGACCGAGGACGGCCAGGCGGTGCGGACGATCCCGGTCTCGGCGGGCACGCCCGGCGGCAAGAAGGCCTCCTGGTCCGGAAAGATGGTGCTGATGACCAAGGAGGGCACCATCCGGATGGACTCCCAGACGGTGGGCCTGGGCGACTCCTACGACAAGATGGTCGACTACTCGATGCGGGTGACCTGGTCGGGCATGTACATCCACGCCGCCCCGTGGAACACCGGCAGTTTCGGCCGCGCCAACACCAGTTCGGGTTGCGTGGGGATGAGCGACTCCGACGCCAAGGAACTCTTCGCCGAGGCCCAGGTCGGCGACCTGGTCGAGGTCACCGGCGAGGGCTCCAAGGGCAAGGCCGAGATCGGCAACGGCTACGGCGAGTGGAACCTGCCCTGGGACGAGTGGAAGGCCAAGAGCGCCCTCAACGGGACTCCCCGGAACGGCTGATCGGCGCACTTGACACTCATTTGATCGTTACCAGTGCGTAACTTACCGATGGGTTACTTTCGGTAAGCCCCTCCCGTTACCGTCGGTTCACCCTGACTCCGGCGCACGCGAGGAGCGATCGATGGTCCGTACCACCAGCACCGCGGCTGCCGTGGCGGCCGTACTGGCGGCAACCGCCCTGGGCCTGGCCCCCCACCAGGCCCAGGCGGCGCCCGCGCCCGCTGTCGCAACTGCTGCTGACGCCTCACCAGAACTCCGCTTCCACGACATCCCGGGCTCGGGAGGCATCACCCTCAAGGGCAACGTGTTCACCCCGGCCGGCGCCCAGGCCGGCCGGAAGTATCCGCTGATCGTGCTCCCCACCAGCTGGGGCCTGCCACAGATCGAATACATCGCCCAGGCCAAGAAGCTCGCCGACGACGGCTACGTGGTGGTCAGCTACACCTCGCGCGGCTTCTGGCTCTCCGGCGGCGAGATCGAGGTGGCCGGCCCGCCGGACACCGCCGACGTGTCCGCCGTCATCGACTGGGCGCTGGCCCACACCCCCGCCGACGCCGACCACATCGGCCTGGGCGGGGTCTCGTACGGTGCGGGCATCATCCTGCTGGCCTCCGCGCAGGACGCCCGGATCAAGGCCGTGGTCGCGCTCAGCGGCTGGGCCGACATCATCGAGTCCATCTACTCGGGCCGCACCGAGCACCTCCAGGCCGCCGCGATGCTCGGCGGCGCCGGCTACCTCACGGGCCGCCCCGGCCCCGAACTCAAGCAGATCCTGCACGACTTCCTCGGCTCCCGGCTGGACCGGGAGCAGCAGATGATCGAGTGGGGCAAGAAGCGCTCGGCCTCCGAGCAGCTCGACCGGATCAACGCCAACGGCGCGGCCATCATGATGGGCAATGCGTGGGGCGACACCATCTTCCCGCCCAACCAGTACGCCGCCTTCTACGAGAAGCTGAGCGGCCCCAAGCGCCTGGAACTACGGCCCGGCGACCACGCCACGGCCGAGGGCACCGGACTGCTCGGTCTGCCCAACGACACCTGGACCAACGCCCACCGCTGGTTCGACCGCTACCTCAAGGGCGAGCGCAACGGCGTGGACACCGAGCTCCCGGTGCAGATCAAGTCCCGCAGCAACGAGGGCTACGAGGGCTACGCCGACTGGAAGTCGGTCGGTGCCGGCGGCACCGAGAAGCTGGCGCTCTCCGACAGCGAGCACGTGTTCGCGAACATCGACTCGGGCGCGAACGGCGGTGTCATCTTCCTCTCCAGCATCCTCGACCAGTTCGTCAAGGCGCCTCCGACCGCCTCCATCCCGCTCCTCCCCCGCGCCTTCGCCGCCGTCTGGCAGTCGCCGCGCTACACCCGGGACCGACACGTCCGCGGCACGGTGAAGGTGCACACCACCGTCACCCCGACCGCCGCGGACGGCACCTTCGTCGCGTACCTCTACGACGTCGGCCCGCTCGGCATCGGCAAGCTGGTCAGCAACGCCCCCTACACCTTCCACGGGAAGACCCGCGGCCAGGCCTTCGGCGCGGACCTGGAGCTGTTCTCCACCGCCTACGACGTGCCCGCGGGCCACCGGCTCGCCCTCGTCGTCGACACCGTCGACCCCCTCTACATCGAGCACAACCCCACCGGCGCGCAGCTGACCTTCTCCTCGCCGCGCACCGATCCCTCGTACGTCTCGGTGCCTCTGCGCGAGCAGTGATCTGCGGCTGCCGCCGGACGGGGTGGCTCTTCGGAGCTGCCGGAGACCGTCCGGCAGCACCGTTTCGGGTTCGGCGACAGCGACGTCGATCGCCTCGGTCCCACCGCTCAGTGCTTGAGGATCTTGGAGAGGAAATCTTTGGCCCGCGCACTCTCCGGTGCCGTGAAGAAGGCCTCCGGCGTCCGGTCCTCGACGATCCTCCCGTCGGCCATGAACACGACGCGGTTCGCGGCTGAGCGGGCGAAGCCCATTTCGTGGGTGACCACGACCATGGTCATGCCCTCGGCTGCGAGCTGCTGCATCACCTCCAGCACTTCGTTGATCATCTCCGGGTCGAGGGCGGAGGTGGGCTCGTCGAAGAGCAGGGCCTTGGGGTCCATGGCCAGGGCGCGGGCGATGGCGACGCGCTGCTGTTGACCGCCGGAGAGCTGGGCCGGGTACTTCTCGGCCTGGTCGGCGAGTCCGACGCGGGCCAGCAGCTCCCGGGAGCGCTTCTCGGCCTCCTCCTTCTTGCGCTTCCTGACCTTGATCTGCGCGAGCGCGACGTTGGCGAGGACGGTCTTGTGCGCGAAGAGGTTGAAGGACTGGAAGACCATGCCCACGTCGGCCCGGAGCGCGGCCAGCTCCTTGCCCTCCTCGGGCAGCAGCTTGCCTTCGAGCTTGATCGTGCCCGACTCGATGGTCTCCAGCCGGTTGATCGTCCGGCACAGGGTTGACTTCCCGGACCCGGAGGGGCCGATGACCACCACCACCTCCCCGCGGCCGACCGTGAGGTCGATGTCCTGAAGGACGTGCAACGCTCCGTAGTGCTTGTTGACGTGCCGCAGCTCGATCAACGGATCGACGGCCATACGCTGCCCTGCCCACTGGTCGGTGTGTCGAGGTCAGCGCAAAGTATCCAGCCACGGAAGGGCACTTCCCCTCGACACGCCTAAAGGCGACATAAAGATCGACCGGAGCGCTTCGGTCGGATCAACCTTCGCAGGCCTCGGCGTACACCTGGGAGAGCTCGGGCGATCCGGTCATCGCCCAGGACACCCCCGCCTCCACCACGTTCAGCTCCCGGCCCGAGGCCAGCAGGATCACGGGCTGGCCGTTGGGCCACACCCGCCAGGCGGCGCCCGGCTGCGTCCGGATGATCACGGTCCCGAGGTAGAAGCCCGCGTCGTTGCCCAGCCAGGGCGCCGCCTCGGGATCGCGGCGCCAGCGGGGCATCAGCTGGTCGAGCGCCTCCAACGAGGCCGGGCTCCCGTCGAGTTCCAGCCCGGCCGCCCGAGCCTGGACACGCAGCATCTCGCATTCCGAGAACAACTCGTTGGCGCCCTCGGGATCGTCGGTGACGGCGGCGGCGAGCCCCGCCCCCCGTTCCGTTTCGTGCCGGTTCAGCCAGTTGTCCAGGAAGGGGATGTTCATACCGCCCAGCGTGGCACCAGGATCCCGCGCTGGCCACAGGGCGCGCGGGATCCGTCTACGGGCCCGGGTCGGGCAGGATGCCGGACCCAACCCGACCCGCTCGGCCGACGCTCAGGCGTCGAGCGCGAGGTCCACGACCACCGGCGCGTGGTCGGAGGCGCCCTTGCCCTTGCGCTCCTCCCGGTCGACGTAGGCGTCGGTGACGGCCTTGGTGAAGGCCTCGTTCCCGTAGACCAGGTCGATGCGCATGCCCCGGTTCTTCGGGAAGGCGAGCTGACGGTAGTCCCAGTACGTGTACGGGCGGTCGTACTTGAGCGGGCGCGGCACCACGTCGCTGAGCCCGGCGCCGCGCAGTGCCTCCAGGGCGGCGCGCTCGGCCGGGGTGACGTGGGTGAGGCCCGCGAAGACCGCGGGGTCGAAGACGTCCTCGTCGGTGGGGGCCACGTTGAAGTCGCCGAGCACGGCGAACGGGCGCGGACCGGCCGCGTCTTCGGCGACGGCGGTGGTCAGCGCGCGGAACCAGTCCAGCTTGTACCCGTAGTGGTCGTGCTCGACCTCGCGGCCGTTGGGTACGTACACCGACCACAGGCGCACCCCGCCGCAGGTCGCGGAGATCGCCCGGGGCTCCTGGACGTCCTCGTACGCGGGGCCGCCGGGCAGGCCGGTGACCACGTCCTCCAGGCCGACCTTGGAGATCAGCGCCACCCCGTTCCACCTGCCGGTGGCGTGGACGGCCGACTCGTAGCCCAGCGCGCGCAGCTCGGCGTGCGGGAACAGTTCCGCGGAGCACTTGGTCTCCTGGACGCACAGGACGTCCGTACCGGACTTCTCCAACCAGGCCAACAGGCGGGGCAGCCGGGCGGTGATCGAGTTGACGTTGAACGTGGCGATACGCATGCGTCCCAACCTACCGCCCGGCACCGACAGCCGGCCGGCAGCGGTCCGTCACAGGTCGGCGGTGCCCCCGGCCGCGAGTCGCCCGTGGTCGGTGCCGCCCAGGGCGTCCAGGGCGTAGTCGTAGATCGGCCGGGCGATGTCCGCGAGGTAGGCGTCGTGGATGTCGATGGCCCGGCGCGGCTTGACCTCGCGCAGGTAGTCGATCACCTCGCTGATCTTGTTCCACGGCGCGTGCACCGGGAGCATCAGCGTGTCGACGGGCACCTCGGGCACGGTCAACGCGTCACCGGGGTGGAAGAGCGAACCCTCCACGAGGTAGCCGACATTGGTGACCCGCGGCATGTCCGGATGGATCACGGCGTGCAGCTCCCCGTGCACCTGGACGTCGAAGCCCGCCGCGACGAAGGCGTCTCCGTGCCCGACCGTGTGCACCCGGCCCGGATAGGCCGGGGCGATCCGCTCCGCGACGCTGCGCAGGGTCCACAGCTCGGCCGCCGGATTCGCGTCGAGGGCGGCCCGCAGCCGGCCCTCCTCGAAGTGGTCGGGGTGCTCGTGGGTGACGAGCAGGGCGTCCGCCCCCAGCCCCGCGTCGGGTTCGCTGAACGCGCCCGGGTCGATGACGAGCACGCGCCCGTCCTTCTCCAGTTGGACACATGAGTGCAGCCGCTTGGTGAGCTTCATGATCCCAGGCTAGTCGGCGGAGCGTCCGGCTCCGCCGATCGAGCCCTCAGGGGGTCGTCGTGGAGACCAGGTAGACGCGAGGCATCTTCGGGTCGGTGAGGTCGACCGTGACGTCCCGGGTGGGCCGCGGGTCCGGCTGCTCCAGGGTGATGCCGTACCAGCTGTTGCGCGGGCCCCAGCTCCACCCGGCGATCGTCGCGTCGTGCGCGTCGATCGCGACCCCGCGGGTCAGGCCGGACCGGCTGGTGCCCAACTCTTCCAGGAAGGTGTCCAGGTCGGCCGGGGTGACCGCGAACTGCACGTAGAGCCGGCTGGTGCGCCAGTTGTTGGTCTCCAGGAACCCGACCCGCCAGGCCTTCGGCGGGATGGGTACCTCGTAGATGCTGCGCTGCACCTTGGAGGGCCAGCCGGGGCGCACCTTGGTCGCACCGACCTTCGCGGCCTTGTCACGGCCACTCTCGCGGCTCTGCTGGGCGGAGACGGCGAGGTAGCCCGCGGGCACGCCGACCAGCAGCAGGATGATGATCGCGGTGATCCAGCGGCGCCGTACGACGTGTTTGCGGTCCTCCGCCGGCGGCGCACCGCCCTCGTCGGGGGCGGACGCCTGACGGGGCAGGGAGGGCGGCGTCACTGCGCGTCCCCCTTCTTGGGGTCCAAGGCCGTGGAGTCCAAGGCCGTGGAGTCCGCGGTCTTGGGGTCCGCGGCGGGGGTGGTGCGCCGCCCCAGTTGCGCGTAGCGCTCGTACCGCTCGACGCGCCGGCGCGTGGCGCGGCGGAAGCGGCGGGCGACGAGCCGGGCGAGGTCGGCGGCCCCCACCATTCCGGCCTCGGGGCCGAGCTGGGCCTTGGCGATGCGGGCCTCGGGCCGGTAGCCGCGGCCGGTGAGGTGGCGGCGGAAGGCGTCCCGGGCGGGGCCGATCAGCAGGTCGTCGGCGGCGCTGACGCCGCCGCCGATGACGAAGCAGGAGGGGTCGAGGGCGGCGGCGAGGTTGGCGATGCCGACCCCGAGCCACTGGCCGATGTCCTGGAAGAGCTCGACGCACATGGCGTCGCCCTCGCGGGCCAGCTCGGTGATGAGCGGCCCAGTGATCTCCGAAACGTTGCCGCCGACCCTGGCGATGATGTTGTACGCGACCGGGGAGTCGGCCGCGGCCAGCTCCCGGGCCTCGCGGACCAGGGCGTTGCCGGAGCTGTACTGCTCCCAGCAGCCGCGGTTCCCGCACGGGCAGCGGTGACCACCGGGAACGACCTGCATGTGGCCGAACTCGCCGGCCACACCGAAACGGCCCCGCTTGAGCTGGCCGCCTTCGAGGATGGCGCCGCCGATGCCGGTGCCGAGCGTGATCATGACGAGGTGGTCCTCGCCGCGTCCGGCGCCGAAGCGCCACTCCGCCCAGGCAGCGGTGTTGGCATCGTTGTCCACCATGACCGGGACCGCGAGCCGGGACTGCAGCGCGTCGCGCAGCGGCTCGTCGCGCCAGGCCAGGTGGGGTGCGAACAGGACGCGGGAGCGGTCGGCGTCGACCCAACCGGCCGCGCCGATGCCCACGGCGTGCACGTCGTGGCGGTCGGACAGGTCGAGCACCAGCTCGACGATGGTGTCCTCGACGACCTTGGGGCTCTTGGACTTGTGGGGGGTCTCGGTGCGGAGCTTCTCCAGGATGACCCCGTCGGCGTCGACGACCCCGGCCATCACCTTGGTGCCGCCGATGTCGATGCCGACGGTCGGGACGCGCGGGGCGGTCAGGTGCGACCGGCGCTCACGGGTTCCGATGGTCCGCAGGACGGTGCCTCGCGCCGACCCCCGGTGGGTGAGCGTGAAGTCCCGGTACGTGCTCATCGAGTCGTGTCGTCCCTCAGGGTGCGGTGGTGGTTCCGGGGGCCGCGTCGGCCGCTCCGGACGGGTGGTCCGGTCCTGATTCTGCCACCCGCTCCAGCTCGTGGCTCAGTTCGTCCAGCTCGGAGCCGCCCGCCATCTGCCGGGTGAGCTCGTCGAGGGTGATCGAGTCGCGGGTGTGGCTGCCGGCCATGGTGCCGCGCTTGAGCAGGACGAACCGGTCCCCCACCAGGTGGGCGTGGTGCGGGTTGTGGGTGATCAGGACCACGCCGAGGCCCGCGTCGCGGGCGGCGGCGACGTACTTGAGGACCACGCCGGACTGCTTCACGCCGAGGGCGGCGGTGGGCTCGTCCAGGACGAGGACCTTCGCGCCGAAGTAGACGGCGCGGGCGATGGCCACGCACTGCCGCTCGCCGCCGGACAGGGTGCCGATCGGCTGGTCGACGTCGCGCAGGTCGATGCCCATGCGCAGCAGCTCGGTTCGGGTGGTCTCGCGCATGAAGGTCACGTCGAGGCGGCGGAAGGGGCCGCGGCCCTTGGTGGGTTCGGACCCGAGGAAGAAGTTCCGCCAGACGGGCATGAGCGGGACGACGGCCAGGTCCTGGTAGACGGTGGCGATGCCGCGGTCGAGGGCCGCGCGCGGGTTGGCGAGCACGGTTTCCTCGCCCTCGATCTCGAAGCTGCCGGCGTCGTGCCGGTGCAACCCTGCGATGATCTTGATGAGGGTGGACTTGCCCGCGCCGTTGTCGCCGAGGACGCAGGTGATCTCGCCGGCGTGGACCTCCAGGGAGACGGCCTGGAGCGCGCGGATGTTGCCGTAGAACTTGCTGACGTCGGTCAGCTTCACCAGCGGGATCGCGGCGTTCGTCGTGGTCACGGTCACTTCGCCTCCGCCCGCTTGCGGACCCATGCGTTGAGCAGCGTGGCCAGCAGCAGCATCGCGCCCAGGAAGAACTTGAACCAGTCCGGGTTCCACTGGGCGTACACGATGCCGTTGCTCGTCATGCCGAAGATGAAGGCGCCGACGGCCGAGCCGATCGCGGAGCCGTAGCCGCCGGTCATCAGACAGCCGCCGATGACGGCCGCGATGATGTACAGGAACTCGTTGCCGACACCCTCGCCCGACTGGACCACGTCGAACGAGAAGAGGATGTGCTGCCCGGAGATCCAGGCGCACAGGGCGACCCCCATGTAGAGGCCGATACGGGTCTTGACGACCGGGACGCCGGTCGCGCGGGCCGCGTCCGCGCCGCCCCCGACGGCGAAGATCCAGTTCCCGGCGCGGGCGCGCAGCAGGATCCAGGTGGCGACGGCGACCAGGACCAGCCACCACAGGATGGTGACCTTCAGGGTGACCGAGCCGATGTTCCACTGCGAGGCGAACAGGGAGCGCGCGGAGGAGAAGCCCTCCATGTCGGCGATGGACTTGGTGGAGACCGAACCGCTGATCAGTTTGGTGAAGCCCAGGTTCAGACCGGTCAGCATCAGGAAGGTGCCGAGCGTGATGATGAAGCTGGGCAGCTTCGTGCGGGTCAGCATGAACCCGTTGAAGAAACCGATGGCGAGGGTGACCAGCAGGGACACCCCGACGCCGACCCAGACGTTGGCGGTCAGCTGGTAACTGACCATCGAGCTGACCAGCGCCGAGGTGGTGACCATGACGCCGGCGGACAGGTCAAACTCCCCGCCGATCATCAACAGGGCGACCGGGACCGCCATGATCCCGATGGTCGAGGCCGAGTACAGGATCGTGCTCAGGCTGGACGCTTGCAGGAAGCTGTCGGCGGCGAAGGAGAAGAAGACGAAGACGGCGGCGGCACCGACCACCGCGCCCAGCTCCGGACGGCCGAGCAGCTTGCGGATCAGGGAGGTGGGGGCGAGCCGCTCGTCGACGGCGGTCGCCGCGCTCATCGGCTGCCCCGCTTGATGTACTCCTCCAGTTCGGCCGCCTCGGCGGCCGTCACGATCTGCGGTCCCGTGAGCACCGGCCGGCCGCCGCCGAGCACGTCGGCGTTGTAGCGGTGGAGCCAGAGCAGGTCGATGGCCTCATAGCCCTGGAGGTAGGGCTGCTGGTCGACGGCGAACCCGAGGGCGCCGGACTTGAGGTCGCGCGCGACGGACTCGTTCAGGTCGAAGGTGTCGACCTCGGCCTTGCTGCCCGCCGCGTCCTTCGCCTTGATCGCGGTGGGGGCGAACGGGGCGCCGAGGGTGACGATCGCGTCGACGGACGGGTCCGCCTGGAGCTTCGCCTGGACGGCCGCCTGGACGGAGGGCATGTTGGTGCCCTCGACGTACAGGTTCTCCATGACCCCGCCGGACCCACCGAAAGCTTTCTTCGCCCCGGCGCAGCGCTGCTCGTGCCCGACGTTGCCCTGCTCGTGCAGGACGCAGACGGCCTTCTTCTTGCCGCGCTTGGCCAGCTCGCTGCCGACCGCCTCGCCCGCGATCTGCTCGTCTTGGCCGATATGGGTGAGGGCGCCGTATTCGGCGGACTGGGCGGATCCGGAGTTGACCGTGATCACCGGGATGCCCGCCTTGACGGCCTTGGCGAGGACGTCCTTGAGGGCCTCGGGCTTGGCCAGGCTCACCACGATCCCGTCGACCTTCTGGTCGATGGCGTTCTGCACGAACTGGGCCTGCTGCTGCGCCTGGTCGTCGTGGGCGTAGACGAAGTTGATGTTGTCCTTCGCCGCGGCCTCCTTGGCGCCCTTCTGGACGATGTCCCAGAACGTGTCGCCGTCGCCGGCGTGGGTGACCATCGCGAAGGTCCAGCGCGGGGTGGACACGGCGGGCCGGCCCGCCTGGGCGGCCTTCGCCCGCTCCTCGGCACGCTTGCCGCCCGTACTGCTGCAGCCCACGAGGGAGGCCCCCAGTACCGCGGCGAGCACGGCGCCCACGACGCGTACCCCTGTCCGAACCCTAGCCACGTGTGCGTGCCCTTCCCTCGTCCTGCATGCTGCTGATGCCAAAGCGGTCATTCCGGTTCCAGCCGCTCAGTATCCGCCACAGTGCACCATGTGCGGTCATCGGGGCCTTCGAGGTCTTCTGGGTCATCCGAGTGAGACAAAGCGGATTGACAGCTTCCCCGGAGGGCGTCAGGTTGAGTGCATGCGCATCGGGGTGATCGGAACGGGTCGGATCGGCTCCTTCCACGCCGCGGCACTGGCCCGCCAACCGGACGCCGGCTCGCTGCTGCTCGCCGACGCCGATCCCGCGCGGGCGGTACGGCTCGCCGACCGGCTGGGAGCCACGGCGGCGCCCTCCGTGGAGCAGGTCTTCACCTGGGGCGTGGACGCGGTGGTCGTGGCGTGCGCCACTGAGGGCCACGCGGAGCTGGTCGTCCGGGCGGTGCGCGGCGGGCTGCCGGTTTTCTGCGAGAAGCCACTGACCACGGACCTCGCCCGGACGCTGGCGGTGCTGCGCGAGGTGGCCGCCTCGGACGGTGTGCTCCAGCTGGGCTTCATGCGCCGCTTCGACGCGGGCTACCGCACCGCGCGGGAGCTGGTGCGTTCCGGAGCCCTGGGCCGGCTGCACACCGTACGGACGATGACCGCCGATCCGGCGCCGCCGCCCACCGCGTACCTGGCGACGTCCGGGGGTCTGTTCCGGGACTGCCTGGTGCACGACTTCGACATGGTCCGCTGGGTGACCGGGCACGAGGTGGAACAGGTGTACGCGACCGGGTCGGACGCGGGTCCGCCCCGGTTCCGGGAGGTGGGGGACGTGGACACCGCAGCCGCCCTCCTCACCCTGGACGACGGCACCCTGGCGACGTGCACCGGCACCCGGTGCAACGGCGCCGGGTACGACGTACGGATGGAGCTGGCCGGGGAGCTCGACCAGGTCTCCTCGGGCCTGGACGACCGTACGCCGATCGCCTCGACCGAACCGCACGGCCCACCCCCGGCGAGCAAGCCGTGGACGGGCTTCCTGGAGCGGTTCGGCCCTGCGTACGAGGCTGAGCTGGCGGCCTTCGTCCGCCTGGTGCGCGGCGAGGAGCCCAATCCGTGCGACGGCCGGGAGGCACTGGCCGCACTGCGGATCGCGGAGGCCTGCGAGCTGTCGCGCAGGGAGCGGCGCCCGGTCCGGATGGAGGAGCTCCCGGACCTGTGAAAGGTGCGGGGGCCGTGACTGCGGGCGCCGTACGGAACCTGCCATGGGCGGCGGCTACCAGCGCACCGGCAGTCGGCTGACACCCCGCATCAGGCTGCCCCCGATCCAGGCCCGCGGCCCGGGCTCCTCGGTCAGTTCCGGGAAGCGTTCCAACAGGCCTCGGATGGCGATGCGGCCCTCCATCCGGGCCAGCGGGGCGCCGAGGCAGTAGTGCAGTCCGTGCCCGAAGGCCAGGTGGCCCTGCGGGGCCCGGCGGATGTCGAACGTGTCGGCGTCCGCGTACCGCGCGGGGTCGCGGTCGCCCCCTGCCAGCGAGACCACCACGGTGGCCCCGGCCGGGATGAGCCGGCCGCCGATCTCCAGGTCCTCGCGGGCGTAGCGGTAGGTGGCGTTCTGCACCGGGCCCTCGTAACGGAGCATCTCCTCGACCGCCCCGCCGAGGAGGCCGTCGTAGTCGGCGCGCAGGGCGGCGAGCTGCTCCGGGTGCGCGAGCAGGGCCCGTACGCCGTTGGTGACGAGGTTGACGGTGGTCTCGTGGCCCGCGATGAGCAGCAGGAAGGCCATCCCGATCAGCTCGTCCGCGGACAGGGAGTCGCCGTCCTCGTCCCGGGTCCGGATCAGGGCGCCGAGCAGGTCGTCGCCGGGGTCCTTCTCCTTGGCCTCGACGAGCTCACCGAGGTAGACACTGAGCTGCTGGTGGGCGCGGGTGTTCGGGGTGCCGGGGGTGGGCGCCACGACCTCCTTGGACCAGTAGCTGAACCGCGCGCGGTCCAGGTCGGGGACCCCGAGCAGCTCGCAGATGACGGTCATGGGCAGGGGGAAGGCGACGGCCGTGACCAGGTCGGCGCTGCGCTGCGGGCGGGCGGCCATCGCGTCGAGCAGCTCGTCGGTGATCTGCTGGACGCGGGGACGCAGGGCTTCGATGCGGCGGGCGGTGAACTCGCGGGCGACCAGGCGGCGCAGCCGGGTGTGCTGCGGCGGGTCGGACTCCAGCATGTTGGTGTTGGCGGCCGTGGGTGCGACGCCGGGGAGGTTGCCGGTGCCGTGCCAGTCCTTCGACAGGGCGGGATGGCTCAGGGCCTGGCGGGCTTCTTCGTAGCCGACGACCAGCCAGGTCGGCTCGTACGCGATGGCCGACACCTCGACGTGGTGAACCGGTCCCGCTGCCCGCAGTCCGGCGTAGAAGGAGTAGGGGTCGGCGTGGAAGTCCGCGATGTTCACGCTGATGTCCGGTTGAGGCATGTAGCCACACTACGGCGGCAGTTGAGCCCCGGACCCGCCGTTTTCGGGTCACTTCCTGGTCATCCGCACGCCACGCGGGCGGTGGCCGCGCGGCGGCCCCAGGCGGTGCCGGCGAGGACGAGCGCGGCGCCCGCGAAACCGAGCGGGCCGAGGTGTTCGCCACCGAGGGCGATGCCGGCGGCGGCGGCCCACAGGGGTTCCGTGCCGAGCAGCAGGCTGACGCGGGAGGGCGAGGAACGGCGTACGGCCCACATCTGCACGAAGAAGGCGAAGAGGGTGCAGAAGATCGAGAGGAAGACGAGTCCCGTCCACTCGGTGGGCCCGAACGCGACGGCCGTCTCCCAGGGGCTGTCGCCGGTGCCGGGCACGGCTGCCAGCAGGGCGAACACCAGCACGGCGCCGCCCAGCTGCACGGTGGTCACGGACAGCGGGTCGGCGTCCTGCACGGCCTTCATCCGCGCCATCAGCAGCATGTTCAGGGTGCGCGCGAGGGCCGCGCCGAGGATGAGCAGGTCACCGATGCCGGGGACGGTGAACCCGCCGCCCTGGGTGAGCAGGACGACGCCGGCGACGGAGGCCCCTGCGGCGGCGACGAAGGCTCCCGAAGGTGCCCTGCGGTGGACGGCCGCCTCGGCGAGCGGGGTGAAGATCATGGTCAGGCTGATGATCAGCCCGGCGTTGGTGGCGGAGGTGTGGACGACTCCGTAGGTCTCCAGGAGGAAGATCCCGGCGAGTACGAGCCCCAGCAGGCCCGCGCCGCGCAGCTGGCCGGTAGTGAGCGCCCGCAGCCGCCGACGACCGGCGACGGCGAGTACGGGCAGGACGAGCGAGAAGCGCAGGACGAGGACGGCGATCACGGTGTGGGACGTGGTGATGCCCTTGGCCGCGAGATAGCTGCCGCCCCAGACGGCGGCGACCACCAGGACGGGCAGATCGGACAGCCAGGCTCCGCGGGGAACGGCGGGGCGTTCGAGCAGGGCGGACGAGGTCACCGGGACTCTCCAACGACAAGGAGCGGGCGGAGACGTCGGCGGCTCACACGGATGCACGCTGAAGGTATCCGATGCCGACCACCGGGTCGACCCGCTTTCCGACCGCGGGCCCGACCTCCACCGGGCCGGGCCCCGGCCTGCGTCCCGCCTGCTACCTCCGGCGGGACCGTGACATCAGGGACGTCAGACGAAGGAGCCGAAGGTGGCGCGGCCCGTCGGCCGGTAGCTCTGGATCGCGATGCCGTTCGGCGTGGTGCGCGACCCGATCAGCTCGCAGGCGGTCGGCAGTCCGCCCGTCGGGAACAGCCGGCGCCCGGTCCCCAGGAAGACGGGGAACAGCAGCAGGTTCAGCTCGTCCACGAGGTCCCTCGCCAGGAGCCACTGGGCCAGCGCGCCGCTTCCGTGGACCTGGAGCTCCCGGGTCCCCTCCAACGCGTCCTTGACCCGCGTGATCTCGCTCTGCAGGTGCTCCCCGTCCACCACGGTGGTCCCGGCCCATGCCGGATCCTTGAGCGTGGTCGAGGCCACGTACTTCGGTAGGCCGTTCAACCGGCTCGCGACCGGGTCGACCGGGTCGGTGATCTGCGGCCAGTAGCCGGCGAAGATCTCGTACGTCCGGCGCCCGAGCAGGAAGGCGCCGGCCCGTTCGAACACCTCCGTCACGAAGACGCCCATGCCCTCGTCGGCGTACGGCACCACCCAGCCGCCGTACGGGAACCCGCCGCTGCGGTCCTCGTCCGGCCCGCCGGGGGCCTGCATCACGCCGTCGAGCGTCAGGAAGGTGGTGAGGGTCAGCTTGCCCATCGTTGTGCACTCCTTGCGTCCGGGGTCTGCTGCATCCGTTCAGACTCCCGGCCGCACCGGAACTCGTCGGTGCGGCACGCGCGAACGCGGCGTCCGATTCCTGCCAGCGCGCGTTCCCCTCCCCCGTTTCATTGAAGTCGCAACGACGTCCGGGTCGAGAGCGCGCGAGAGGGAGAAGACCATGGACAACGACACGGTGGCCCCGGTGACGGGCGTCGAGTTCTCGGTGGACGGCGGCCAGGCGACGTAGCCGCCGGGGCGGGATCCGCGGCGTCCCGTGCGGGCCGGGGGCGTCGGCCCCCGGGGCAGTCCTGCGGGCGGCCTCGCGCGGGCGCCGTCAGCCGCCCAGCTCCTGGTGGCGGGCGGTCAGCGCGGCCTCGCCGGCCTCCGTCAGCGAGCCGTACAGGCGCAGGCGGGAGAAGCCGCCGTCCGGGAAGATGTCGATCCGGACATGGGTGCCGACCGCCGGGGTGTCCAGCACGAAGCGGTGGTTGGTGTCGGGCTGCAGGCGGGTGCGCGGCAGGAACTCCTTCCACTCGACCTCACCGCCCGATGTGCCGGACGCGACCGACAGCGAGGCCCAGCCGGCCGAGTTGCCCTTCAGGTAGGCGGTGTCGATCTCGACGGCGCGGATCTCGGAGTCGGCCACCAGCCGGTAGCGGATCCAGTCGTTGCCGTGGTCGCGGCGGCGGGCGGTCTCCCAGCCGTCGTCCATCTTGCGGGAACGGCCCGGGTTGATGGTGTTGGTCGGCGGGGAGTAGAAACGGTTGGAGGCGTCCTCCACCGAGCCGCCGTTCTCCAGCGCGACGACGTCGAAGGTGCCGAGCGCGGCCAGCCACTTCGGGTCCGGGCGGACCTCGCCGTACACGCGCAGGCGGGCGATGCCGCCGTCCGGGTGCTGGTTCAGGCGCAGGTGCGTGAAGCGCTGGTCGACGTGCACCTCGAAGCCGTTGGCGGCGTGGCCGCCGACCGGGGTGCGCTCGACGAGCGTCGTCCACTTGACGTCGTCGGAGAGGAGTTCCCCGGCGGTCGGGGAGCCCGCGACCGAGGCGCCCTGGATCGAGACGGCCTGCGGCATGTTGCCGCGGAAGTGGGCGGTGTCGACGACGATGCCGCGGATGACGCCGGGGGCGCCGAGACGGATCAGCGCGTAGTCGTGGTCCTCGGGGGTCGGCCAGGGCTGGGTGGCCGATGCGCCGCGACGGCGGCGGGTCTCCCAGCCGTCCATGACCTTGCCCTTGTGGCCGAAGTGCTCCGGGTCGAAGTGCGCGGCCTCGGCGATGAGCAGGTTCTCCCGCTCGGCGAAGAACTCGTCGTTGGCGGCGATGACACCGGCGCCCAGCTCACGGGCTGCGAGGTTCGCGTACTGGGTGAACGGGAAGTCCGCGGTGCGGTAGTCCGCGTACGGGTCCCCGCCTCCGTACGGGTTCGCGTTACCGGTGAAGGAAGCCAGTCCAGTTGAACGCTGTGCCACTTGTCAGTTCTGCCTTTCGAGGAGTCGGCCCGTGGGCTCGGTCGGGGTGCCGTGGTCGGCGATCTGCCTGCCGCGCAGCCAGGTGGACTTCACGACGCCGTGCAGGGTCTTGCCCGCGTACGCCGTGACCCGGTTGCGGTGGTGCAGTTCCGCGGGGTCCACGGTGAAGGTCTCTTCGGGGGCCAGGACGGCGAAGTCGGCGTCGCGACCGGCCTCGATCGCCCCCTTGTCGGCGAGACCCGCGAGCGCGGCGGGGGCGGCGGACATCCAGCGCACGACCTCGTCGAGGGTGCGACCGCGGCGGCGCGCCTCGGTCCAGATCGCCGGCAGTCCGAGCTGGAGGGAGGAGATGCCGCCCCAGGCGGTGGCGAAGTCGTTCGTCTTCAGGTCCGCCGTGGACGGCGAGTGGTCGGAGACGATGCAGTCGATGGTGCCGTCGGCGAGCGCGTCCCACAGCAGGTCCTGGTTGGCGGCCTCGCGGATGGGCGGGCAGCACTTGAACTCGCTCGCGCCGTCCGGCACCTCCTCGGCCGTCAGGGTGAGGTAGTGCGGGCAGGACTCGACGGTGATCCGTACGCCCTCGGCCTTGGCCGCGGCGATCAGCGGCAGCGCGTCGGAGGAGGACAGGTGCAGTACGTGGACCCGCGCGTTCAGCCGCCTCGCCTGGGCGATCAGGTTGCCGATCGCGGTGTTCTCGGCGTCGCGCGGGCGGGAGGCGAGGAAGTCGGCGTACTTGGGTCCGGGGACGACCGGCGCGGAGTCCAGGTGGTGCGGGTCCTCGGCGTGCACGACCATCAGACCGCCGAAGCCGGTGATCTCGGCGAGGGAGGTGGCCAGCTGCTCCTGGTCGAGCTCGGGGAACTCCTCGACGCCGGAGGGCGAGAGGAAACACTTGAAGCCGTAGACGCCGGCGTCGTGCAGCGGGCGCAGGTCCTTGACGTTGTCGGGGAGCGCGCCGCCCCAGAAGCCGATGTCCACGTGCGCCTTGGTCCGGGCGACGTCCTGCTTGACCCGCAGGTGGTCGAGGGTGGTGGTCGGCGGGAGGGAGTTGAGGGGCATGTCGAGGATCGTGGTGACGCCTCCGGCCGCGGCGGCCCGGGTGGCCGTCCAGAAGCCCTCCCACTCGGTGCGGCCCGGGTCGTTCACGTGGACGTGGGTGTCGACGAGTCCGGGGAGCAGGACGTCGTCCCCGAAGTCCTCGAACCCGGCGCCGGCCGGTACCTCGGCGTCGTGCGGCAGTACGGCGACGATCTTCCCGGCGGCGACGGCGACCGAAGCGGCGCGCGTCCCCTCGGGGGTGATGACGCGGGTCGAGCGCAGTACCAGTTCCACGTCGTCGGACACGCCGGAACCTCCCCATCTACTTCCACAGAGCGAAATTCAACGTTCTGTTGACGGAGTCTTCATGCCGATCCTGGGCCAGTCAAGAGCCTCCGGACGGAGCACCGACCCGCCGACGCCACACTTGGACGTTTCCACAACATGGAATTAACATTTCACTATCCAGAATGTAGCTATCACCACCCGGAGGTGGGCAGGTAACTTCCCGAGGACATCCACCACTCGGACAAACCCCCTCTGACCGGCGGGGACGGCATCGACCCAGCCCTAGGGCCGCCGCCGACCGACCGGTAGGCTGCTTCCTTGCCTGCCAGCACCGAAAGGACCGCGCCGTGCCGACGTCCAGCGCCAGCACCACCGACGCTTCCGCCAAGACCACCAGCGCCAGCGGTGGCGTCCAGTCCCTTGAGCGCGCCTTCGATCTGCTCGAACGCATGGCCGATGCCGGGGGCGAGGTCGGCCTCAGCGAGCTCTCCACCGCGAGCGGCCTGCCGCTGCCGACCATCCACCGCCTCATGCGCACGCTCGTGGCGTGCGGCTACGTCCGGCAGCAGCCCAACCGACGGTACGCCCTCGGCCCCCGGCTGATCCGACTCGGCGAGTCCGCGTCGCGCCTGCTGGGCACCTGGGCGCGGCCCTACCTCGCCCGGCTGGTCGAGGAGACCGGCGAGACGGCCAACATGGCGCTCCTCGACGGGGACGAGGTCGTCTACGTCGCCCAGGTGCCGTCCAAGCACTCCATGCGCATGTTCACCGAGGTCGGCCGCCGGGTGCTGCCGCACTCCACCGGCGTGGGCAAGGCGCTGCTCGCCCACGCCCCCGCGGACGAGGTACGGGCCCTGCTCGCGCGCACCGGCATGCCGGCCGCGACCGAGAAGACCATCACCACGCCCGAGGGCTTCCTGGAGGCCCTGGAGCAGGTCCGCAAGGTGGGCTACGCGGTCGACGACAACGAGCAGGAGATAGGAGTCCGCTGCCTCGCCGTGTCGGTGCCGAACTCACCGACCGCCGCCGCGATCTCCATTTCGGGTCCGGCCGGCCGGGTGACCGAGGCCCTGACGGACTCGATCGTGCCGATCCTGCAGAACGTCGCCGCAGAGCTGTCCGTGGCCCTGCAGAGCCAGAACCCCGCGTAGGTTCCGTACGCACGAAGGCCCCGGCCCCCTCCGAGCGAGGGGCCGGGGCCTTCGTCCGCACGCGCCACGCACGGTGCGGTCGTCGCCGCTCAGGCCGCGGGGACCGCGCCCGCCTCCGCGCCCGCCACCGTCAGGCGGCCGTCCGTCATCGTTGCCGTGCGGTCCATCCGGTCCAGGTGGGCATGGTCGTGGGTGACCAGCACCGTCGCGGTGGAACGCTCGCGCGTCAAGGCGACCAGCAGGTCGAGGATCGCCGCCCCGCGGTCGTGGTCCAGGGCGCTGGTGGGCTCGTCGACCAGGAGCACCGCCGGCTCGTTCATCAGGGCGCGGGCGATGTTGACGCGCTGCCGCTGACCGCCGGACAGCTCGTGGGGACGCTTGTCGGCCTTGTCGGCCAGGCCCACCGCGTCCAGCAGGTCCAGGGCCCGGCCGCGCACCGCCCGCGCCGAGCGACCGGAGAGGTGCGCCATGACCTGGAGCTGCTCGGCCGCGGTGAGCGAGGCCAGCAGGTTCGGCTGCTGGAAGACGATGCCGATCTTGTCGCGGCGCAGGGCCGACTTCTCCGCCGCGCTGAGGCGTGCGGTGTCCTGGCCGGCCACCACCACCTGGCCGGAGTCCGGCGTGACCAGAGTGGCGGCGACCGCCAACAGGCTGGACTTGCCCGAGCCCGAGGGGCCGATCACCGCGGTCATGGTGCCCGCGGGCACGTCCAGGCGGACCCGGTCGAGGGCGGTGAGCCGGCCGTCGCCGTCCGGGTAGGTGAGGGTCACGTCGTGCACGAGCAGGGTCATCGGGCGCTCCCGAGAGCGGTCAGGGGGTCAACGGCGGTGATCCGCCGGATGGACAGGGCCGCGCCCAGCGCGCCCAGCGCGATCATGATCGCGGCGGGCAGCAGCACGGTGGCGGTGTCGAGGACGAAGGGCACGTTGCCCCCGCTGATCAGCGCGCCGAACCCGGCGGCGAGCGCCGTGCCGAGCCCGGTGCCGATCGCGAGCATCACCACGGCCTGGCCGAGGGCGTCCTTCAGCAGGTATCCGGTGGAGGCACCCAGTGCCTTCAGGACGGCGATGTCACCGCTGCGCTGGATCGTCCACACCGTGAAGAAGGCCCCTATGACCAGGGCGGAGATGGCGAAGAGGAAACCGCGCATCAGTTGGAGCGAGCCGTTCTCGGCCTGGTAGGACCCTATGGCGCCGAGCGCCTCGTCGATGGTCTGCGCCTTGGTGGCGGTGGCCGCGTCGCCGGCCACGAGGTCCGCGGAACCGTCGGCGTCGAGCGCGATCACGGTGGCGATGGTGTCGAGGGAGGTACCGGGGTTGCCGATGCGCTGCCAGTCACCCAGCTCCATCCAGACGACGGGGGTGTGGCTGTAGGCGGCGGTGCCGGAGACGGCGGCCACGGTCGTTTCGAGCGGGCCGATCTTCAGCCTGGCGCCGGCGGTGAGGCCGCCGAGCTCCTTCGCGGCCTTCTCGGTGAGGACCACCTTCCCCTGGGCGAGGCCGCTGTCCCGCGGCGCCAGCGGGCCGGCCGGGTCGACGCCGAAGACGGAGATGGCTGCGGTGCGCTCCCCCGCCGCGGCGTTGGTGGTGCGGATGCCGAGCGGCTGTGCCGACCTCACGCCGGGCTGTGCCCGCCAGGCCTGCCAGGCCTTCTCGGACACCTGGGAGTTGGTGAAGGAGACCTTCTGGTCCCCGGTGGGTGCGGCGAAGGCCAGATGGGTGGCGGGCAGGCCGGTGACGGCCGAGACGTTCTCCCGGGCCAGGCCGGCGGTGAGCCCGGACAACAGGCCGACCAGCAGCGTGATCAGTAGTACGACCGAGCCCATGAGGGCGAAGCGGCCCTTGGCGAACCGTAGATCTCTCCATGCGACGAACATGGTCCCCACCCTCGTCCTCCGCGCCGCCCCGGGGCATCGCGCCACGGTAGCGATCCTGGTATCGAAGGACGGATCCAGACATCAACCTTTCGATTGACCGGGGCGTGCGGGGGCGCACTTACGCTGGTCGGGACATGGCTATCTCGCTCTCCCCCGCTCCCCGCCCCCTCACGCCCGTCTCGCGCGTGCTGCGCCTGTGCCTGCACGCACTGCTCCTCGGCCTGCTCGCGCTGGCCGCCGGGCGGGCCGTCACGGACTCCGCTCCGCACGCCGGCTGGGTGGTCGCCGCCTGCACGGTGCTGGCCGCCGTGTACGCGGCGGGCGTACTGGCCCCCTCGGTGCACCGTTCGCCGCGTGCCGGGGCGGTGTGGCTGACCGCGCTGGGCGCGGCCTGGGTGGGACTGCTCGCGGTCTCCCCCGACGGGCTGTGGATCGCCTTCCCGCTGTACTTCCTGGAGCTGCACCTGCTGCGGCTGCGCTGGGGCATCGCGGCCGTCGCGGTGACGGCCTGCGCGGCGATCGGGGGCTTCCTGGCGCACAGCAGTGCGGTGACGCCCGGGACCTTCCTCGGGCCGCTGCTCGGCGGGGCCGTGGCGGTGGCGACCGTACTGGGCTACCAGGCGCTCTACCGCGAGAGCGAACGCCGCCGTGAGCTGATCGAGGAGCTCATCGCGACCCGCGCCGAACTGGCCGCGGCCGAGCGGGACGCCGGGATCCTGGCCGAGCGGGAGCGGTTGGCCAGGGAGATCCACGACACGCTCGCGCAGGGGCTGTCCTCCATCCAGCTGCTGTTGAGGGCCGCGGAGCGGTCGCTCCCGCAGGACGCTCCGGCCCTGGAACACATCGGCCGGGCCCGGGAGGCGGCGCAGGAGAACCTCGCCGAGGCGCGTCGTTTCGTACGGGCCCTCACCCCGCCGGACCTGGAGCACGGGTCGCTCGCCGCCGCACTGGAGCGGCTGTGCACGGCCGCCCCGGGGCCGCGCGTCCGCTTCTGCCTCAGCGGTGTGCCACGGGTCCTGCCCACCCCGTACGAGGTGGCCCTGCTGCGGATCGCGCAGTCGGCGCTGGCCAACGTGGTGCGGCACGCAGGGGCCGGGCGCGCCGAGATCACCCTGACCTTCATGGACACCTCGGTGACGCTGGACATCGTGGACGACGGGGAGGGCTTCGACCCTTCGTCCGCCCCCTCCGGCGAGGGCGGCTTCGGGCTGCCGGCCATGCGGTCGCGCGCCGAGAGCCTGGGCGGGCTGTTCACCGTGGAGTCCGCGCCCGGCCAGGGCACCGCCGTGGCCGTCACCCTGCCGCTTCCCCTGGAACCCGTGGAGGTCCCGTCATGACGATCCGGCTGCTGCTGGCGGACGACCACCCGGTGGTGCGGGCCGGGCTGCGTGCGGTCCTGGACACCGAACCGGACTTCGCGGTGGTCGCGGAGGCCGCCACCGCGGAGCGGGCGGTGGAGCTGGCCGCCGCCGAGCCGGTGGACGTGGTCCTGATGGACCTCCAGTTCGGCGCGGGCATGCACGGCTCGGCGGCGACGGCGGCGATCACCGCCCGGCCCGGCGCCCCCCGGGTCCTGGTCCTGACCACGTACGACACGGACGCGGACATCCTGGCGGCGGTCGAGGCGGGCGCCTCGGGCTACCTGTTGAAGGACGCACCGCCGGAGGAGCTGGCTGCGGCGGTCCGCACGGCGGCGGCGGGCCAGTCGGCCCTGGCCCCGGCGGTGGCGCTGCGCCTGATGGACCGCATGCGCACGCCCGCGGAGGCGCTGACGAAACGGGAGCTGGAGGTGCTCCAGCTGGTCGCGGACGGGCTGTCGAACCAGCAGATCTCGAAGAAGCTCTTCCTGAGCCAGGCCACCGTCAAGTCCCACCTGGTCCACATCTACGCGAAGCTCGGCGTGGACTCCCGTACCGCGGCGGTGGCCGCTGCCGCCACGCGACGGTTGATCCGCACGCCTTGACTTCCGCTCGCCGGTCCAGCTGGAGCTCTCCTCAGAATCGCTTCAGTACCAGGCTGAAGTCGGGGCACCGCGGTTGGTGCCGGTAGCCGACCCAGGACCCAGCGCCGCAGGGCCTCCGCCTTGCGATGCACCGCATCCGGCGCCGTGCGCCGATCCACCAGGTCGACGGAACAGCCCTTAGGCCACCCAGTGCGGGCGCTCCACCGACGGAGCCAGCGGAACCCCGTCGTGGAAGGCGGTCGCGAGGCGGCGCACGCCCTCGTCCAGCCGGTCCGCGGACAGGGTGTACGGGATGCGGAGACGGTGTTCGAAGGTCCCGGGGTCCACACCGAAGCGGGCCCCGCGCCCGATGTACACGCCGTCGGCCGCGGCCCGCTCCGCCAGCGCCGAGCTGACCGCCTCCCCCAGGTCCACCCACAGCGAGAGCCCTCCCGGCGGCGTCCGCCACGACCACTGCGGGGTGTGTCGCTCCAACGCCCGCACCAGGGCCTCCCGCTGGTCGCGCAGCTGCGCGAGCCGCGCCGGCAGCGTCCGTTCCAGCCCTTCCAGCAGGGGCAGGGCGACCAGCTGGTCCAGCACCGAGCCCGTCATGTCGGCGGCCACCTTCACCGCCGTCAGCTCCGTGATCATCTTCGCGGTGGCCCGTATCCAGCCCACCCGGAGCCCGCCCCAGTGCGTCTTGCTGAGCGACCCGATCGTCACCACGTGGTCCGCCCCGCCCCTGGGCGCCAGCGAGGCCAGCGGCGCCGGCGCGGGCACGTCCAGTGCGATGTCGGCGATGGTCTCGTCGACCACCAGCCAGGTCCCGGTCCGGCGCGTCGCCGACAGCAGGCGCAGCCGTTGCTCCGGCGGCATCAGCGCGCCCGTCGGGTTGTGGAAGTCCGGGATGACGTACGCCATCCTCGGCACCGTCTGCCGCAGCGTGGACTCGGCGATCTCCATGTCCCAGCCCGCGTCGGAGACGGCTATCGAACCGGTGCGCAGCCGTGCGTGCCGCAGCGCGTCGAGGGCGTTCGCGTACGTGGGGTTCTCGGTCACCACCCGGTCCCCGGCCCGGCACAGCAGGCTCACGACCAGCGAGAACGCCTGCTGGGCCCCGGCCGTGACCAGGATCTGCTCGGGGCGGGTGGGCAGTCCGCGCCGGGTGAACCGGTCGGCAACGGCACTGCGCAGGTCGGGCAGCCCGAAGGGGTGGTAGCCGGGGCTGCGGGCGAGGCCCGGCAGTCGTGGCGCGGCCCAGGCGAGGGCCTCGGCGAGGGTGTCCCCGGGGGCGCCGAGGGCGGCGATGGCGAGGTCGATCCCCGGATCGCCGTCGGCGGCGTAGCCCCCGGACCCCACGAGCAGGTGGGCGCCGACCGGGCCGTGGCCCTCGGGGAGTTCGGTCCACGTGCCGGAGCCGCGCCGGCTGCGGACGTAGCCGCTCTCGCGCAGCAGGTCGTAGGCCCCGGTGACGGTGGCCCGGCTGGCGCCGACCGCCTCGGCGAGCTCGCGCTCGGCGGGCAGCCGCACGTGCAGGGCGATCCGGCCGTCGAGGATCAGGGTCCGTACGGCGTCGGCGAGGGCCCGGTAGCCGGGGCGGGCCAGCACCTCGGCCGGCAGCAGCGCCGCGAGCTGGCGGCTGCCGATCGTTCTGTCCGCCGTCTGGACGACTCGCCCGTTCGCCATGCCAACCTCCCCTAATTGGCTCTGCCGACCAGGCCAATCCGGGTCCAGACTCGCGGTATTGGCCCCCGATTGGCAAGGAGTTTCCCATGCCGACCTCGTCCACTCCGTCCGCCCCATCCACCGCCTTGTCCACCCCGTCCACCCTCCTGACCGACCGCGCCGAACGCGCCCTGGCCGCTGCCGCCGAGAACCGGATCTCCGAGCCGCTGCGCCTGGGGGCCGCGCTCGCCCGCCTGCGGCGGGTCCTGGCGCGGCGGACACCCGCCGCGGCCCGGGGGCGAGAATCGCTGTCATGCCAATCCATGCAACCCCCCAGTCCACTGACCCGGTGATCGCGGGTCTGCTCCTCGCGGCCGGCGGCGGGCGCCGCCTCGGCGGGCGCCCCAAGGCCCTGTTGCCCTACCGCGGGCGCCCGCTCGTCGAGAACGCCGTACGGGTGCTGCGCGAGGCCGGCTGCGGTCCGCTCCACGTGGTGCTCGGCGCCTCGGCGGCCGAGGTCCGCGAGCGGGCGGACCTGACCGGCTGCGTGGTGGTGGACAACCCCGACTGGGCCGAGGGCATGGGCTCCTCCCTGCGCGTCGGCCTCGCCTCGCTCACCGGTACGGGTGCCTGCGCGGCCCTCGTGTCCCTGGTGGACCAGCCGGGCATCGGCCCCGAGGCGGTGGCCCGGGTCCGGAAGGCGTACCGCTCCCCCATGAGCCTGGTCGCGGCGGCGTACGGCGGGGAGCGCGGCCATCCGGTGCTCTTCGGTGCGGACCGGTGGGCGGACGTCGCGGCGACGGCGACGGGCGACAGGGGCGCGCGGGCACACCTGACCTCTCATGCGCACGAGCTCACGCTGGTGGAGTGCGGGGACGTCGCCGAGGCCTATGACATCGACACCCCGCCGGACCTGGCACGACTGGTTTGAGTGGTGGTGGAGCGGGGACTGAGCGGGCTGTGACGGCGGTGGCACTGAGGGCCACCGGACGCCGGAGTCTGTCGACCCGGAGAATCTCGACATCAACAAACCATTGAACTTCCACCATAAGGAAATTACTATCCACTGGTCAGAAGCGCCCTGAACCCCAGACGGCGCCCGCGACCGTATCCCGGAGCTCTCCACACCCGGCGGCACCGCGTGCCGCCTTGCGCGAGCATTCCCCGCGGCCGCCAGGCACCGCCGCTGAAGGAGTGACAGATATGTCCGCACCAGCGCCGTCATCGCTGGCCATCGTCGACGCCGAGCCCCTGCCCCGGCAGGACGAAGTCCTGACCGAGGCGGCCCTCGCCTTCGTGGCGGAGCTCCACCGACGGTTCAGCCCCCGCCGCGCCGAGTTGCTGGCCCGCCGCGCCGAGCGTCGCGCCGAGATCGCCCGCACCTCCCACCTCGACTTCCTCCCGGACACCGCACAGGTCCGCGAGGGCGACTGGAAGGTCGCGCCGGCTCCGGCCGCGCTGAACGACCGCCGTGTGGAGATCACCGGTCCCACCGACCGCAAGATGACCATCAACGCCCTGAACTCGGGCGCCAAGGTCTGGCTCGCCGACTTCGAGGACGCCTCGGCCCCCACCTGGGAGAACGTCGTCCTCGGTCAGCTCAACCTCATCGACGCCTACGAGCGCCGCATCGACTTCACGGACGCGCGCACGGGCAAGACGTACGCGCTCAAGCCCGCCGAGCAGTTGGCGACCGTGGTGATGCGCCCGCGCGGCTGGCACCTGGAGGAGCGCCACCTCCAAGCCGACGGCCGCCCGGTGCCGGGGGCACTGGTGGACTTCGGCCTGTACTTCTTCCACAACGCGCAGCGCCTGATCGACCTCGGCAAGGGCCCGTACTTCTACCTGCCGAAGACGGAGTCGCACCTGGAGGCACGCCTCTGGAACGAGATCTTCGTCTTCGCCCAGGACTACGTCGGCATCCCGCAGGGCACGATCCGCGCGACGGTCCTGATCGAGACCATCACGGCCGCGTACGAGATGGAGGAGATCCTCTACGAGCTGCGCGACCACGCGGCGGGCCTGAACGCGGGCCGCTGGGACTACCTGTTCTCCATCGTGAAGAACTTCCGCGACGGCGGCGAGAAGTTCGTCCTCCCGGACCGCAACGCGGTGACGATGACGGCCCCGTTCATGCGGGCCTACACCGAACTGCTGGTCAAGACCTGCCACAAGCGCGGCGCGCACGCCATCGGCGGCATGGCGGCCTTCATCCCGTCCCGCAAGGACGCCGAGGTCAACCGGATCGCGTTCGAGAAGGTCAAGGCGGACAAGGACCGCGAGGCAGCCGACGGCTTCGACGGTTCGTGGGTCGCCCACCCCGACCTGGTCCCGATCGCCATGGCCTCCTTCGACGCGGTCCTCGGCGAGAAGCCGAACCAGAAGGACCGGCTGCGCGAGGACGTCTCGGTGGCTCCGGGCGAGCTCATCGCGATCGACTCGCTGGACGCGAAACCCACGTACGAGGGCCTGCGCAACGCGGTCCAGGTCGGCATCCGCTACATCGAGGCCTGGCTGCGGGGCCTGGGTGCGGTCGGCATCTTCGGCCTGATGGAGGACGCGGCCACCGCCGAGATCTCCCGCTCGCAGATCTGGCAGTGGATCAACGCCGGCGTCGTGTTCGAGAACGGCAAGACCGCCACCGCCGAGCTGACCCGTACGATCGCCGCCGAGGAACTGGCGGCCGTCCGCGCCGAAATCGGCGACGAGGCGTTCGCGGCCGGGAAGTGGCAGCAGGCCCATGACCTGCTCCTCAAGGTCGCCCTGGACGCCGACTACGCGGACTTCCTCACCCTCCCCGCGTACGACCAACTGGACGGCTGACGTCTCCACTTCGGCCGATTCGCACAGCGGCACGACTCCGCCCCCGGCGCCCCAGGGCCCCGGGGGCGGAGCCATGTGCGCGTGCGATCCCGTCACGCGAGCACCTCCCCGCCCCCTCCGCCGCGCCGATTCGAGCGCGACCGAACGAACGGTCGGACGTTACGCCATCGTAATCTGCGGCTACCTAGCGGTAACAACGTGCGCCGTGTCACCTTTCCGATGCCACCGGCCGGCGGTACCCCCACTTCCCCAGCCATGCAACGGAGTTGCGCCTCGCTTCGCCATGGCCTACCGCAGGAGTTCCGCAGTGATCGGATTCCGCAACGCCACCAAGGATCGGACCCGCAGTCGAATGCGACGACTCGCCGGGGTTGGGATGGTTCTGCCGCTCACCGTCGGCGCGCTGATCGGTGGCGGGGCCGGCACCTCGGTGGCCAGCCCCGGGACCGGGCCCACCGCCGTGGTGTCCATGGGCGACAGCTACATCTCCGGCGAGGCCGGACGATGGAAGGGCAACAGCCTCACCAACAGCGGCAGCAGGAACGGCACCGACCGGGCCTGGGTGACCGGCAGCAGCTACGACCCCTCGAAGGTGTACGGGAGCACGGCCGGCGGCTGCGACCGGTCCGACTCCGCCGAGGTCAAGAGCGCCGGGGCGATCGCCGACGTGGCCGTGAACCTGGCCTGCTCCGGAGCGGTCACCGAGAACGTCTTCCGCGCTTCAAACGGCGGCGTGCCCTTCAAGGGCGAGGCCCCGCAGGCCGATCAACTCGCCGCGGTGGCCGCGAGCCACAACGTCAAGGTCATCACGCTGTCCATCGGCGGGAACGACCTCGGCTTCGCCGACATCATCACGAACTGCGCGCTCGACTTCGTCCTGTGGAACTCGTACTGCTACGACGACCAGCAGTACGGCGTCGACGGGAAGATCGACGCGGTGATGGCGAGCGTCGGCAAGTCCGTCGACGAGATCCGCGCCGTCATGCGGGCCGCCGGGTACACCGACGCCTCCTACCGGATCGTGCTGCAGTCCTACCCGTCACCGATCCCGCGCGCCGCGGAGAACCGGTACCCGCAGAGCGACTGGAGCCGTGTCAACACCGGCGGCTGCCCCTTCTGGAACCGGGACTCGGACTGGGCTCGGGACTCGCTCGTGCCGCAGATAGCGAACCGGATCAAGGGGGTCGCCGCGGCCAAGGGCGTGCAGTTCCTGGACCTGCGCGACATGCTCCAGGGCCGTGAGGTGTGCGCGAAGGCCAGCAAGCAGGTGAGCTCCACGTCGGCGGCGTCGGCGAAGACGAGCGAGTGGGCGCGCTGGATCGACAGCAGCGAGACGCAGGGCCCGATCCAGGAGGACATGCACCCGAACTACTTCGGCCAGCTCGCCGTCGGCCGCTGCCTGGCCCTGGCCGTCGCGCAGGGCGCCACGTCCAGCAGCAGCTGCAAGAACACGGCGGGCACCGACCAGACCGGGATGTACCTCGCCCCGGTGTCGTAGTACCAGTCCTCCGGACGAACTCCCGGGGTACGGGCCCGGGTACGGGCTGTCATGCTCTCGCGCATGGCAGCCCGTACCGCACGCCCCCATCTCTGCTTCTCCGTCGACATCGAGGCCGACGGCCCGCTCCCCGGCCCCTACTCGATGCTCAACTCCCGAGCCGCACACGCTGCCGCGTGGATGACCGCGGCAGTGCGTACGCCACACCCGCAGTGGGTGGCGTACGCACCGCCGTCTCCGTACGGGCCTCAGTGCGCGGGCAGCGGCTCCGCGAGCCCTCCGGTCGTTGCGGCCCGCTTGCTGCCGAGGTGGTTGAAGGCCAGGTTGTTGAGGACGATGGCCACCACGCAGCCGGTATGCCGGCGCCGCCGAGCACCGGCAGGGGGACGACCCCGATGACGGAGGCGGCCATCGGGCACAGGCCCAGCAGGATCAGGATGCCGCCGCCGGCGGCGACGACGAACCGACTGCGCACCTTGGTCATCGCCACGAGTCCGATGTTCTGCGCGAAGGCACTGCACATGAAGCCGTTGAACAGCGGGCTGAGCGCGCTGCCGAGGGTGTCGGCGCGCAGTCCGCCCTCGATGGTCTTCGCGTCCGCCGGACGATCGACGATCTTGCCGAGGGCCAGGATGTCGGCAGTGGACTCGGTCATGCAGACCAGCATGACGATGCGCGTGGAGGTGGTGCGAAAGCTGTGCGAGTCGAGCCTGTGTTCAGTTGGGGGGGCAGGGGTCCTGGCATGCAGAAACGATTCGCCCGATTCGTTCCACCGAGAAGGGAAGCAGTGGCACGAGTAACCGCACCCGGGGGCGCCTTCGGAAGAACCTCGGGCGCTTCCCGGGAACGGCTGTCGCGGGCCCCGCTCGGGTCCGCGACCGCCGGCCGGGGGCCGTCCCCCCCCCCGGCCGGACGCCTGGGAGTACCTCCCAGCGATAGCTGGGGAGATCAGGCCTGCGCGGTGATGCGCGCGAGACGCTGGGCCTCTTCCCGCGTGGACACCGCGATGGCGTCCTCGTCGGCGAAGAGCAGCCGGTTGTCCTCGACGATCTGCTTTCCGTTGACCAGCGAGAGCGTGACCGGTGCCGCCGCACCGAAGACCAGCGCGGTGACGGGGTCGGCGATCGAGGAGTGGGCCAGGGTGCTCAGGTTCCACATCACCAGGTCGGCGAGCTTGCCCGGCTCCAGGGACCCGATGTTGTCGGCGCGGCCGAGCACCTGGGCGCCGCCGTACGTACCGAGGCGCAGGGCCTGGCGGGCGTTCAGGGCCCGCTCGCGGTGGACCGGGTTGAGACGGTTGATCAGCAGCGCGTTGCGCAGCTCGGTGTGCAGCTCACCGGACTCGTTGGAGGCGGTGCCGTCCACGCCGAGGCCGACCGGTACACCGGCGGCGAGCATGTCCGGGACGCGGGCGATGCCGGCGGCCAGTCGGGCGTTGGAGGAGGGGCAGTGCGCGACGCCGGTCTTGGTCCGGGCGAACGCGGCGATGTCGGAGTCGTTCATGTGGACGCTGTGCGCCATCCACACGTCCTCGCCGAGCCAGCCGGTCGACTCGAAGTAGTCGGTCGGGCCCATGCCGAACAGTTCCTTGCAGAACTGCTCTTCCTCGACGGTCTCGGAGCCGTGCGTGTGCATGCGCACACCGAGGCGGCGGGCCAGCTCGGCGCCCTGCTTCAGCAGTTCGGTGGAGACCGAGAAGGGGGAGCACGGGGCGACGGCGATCTGGGTCATCGCGTCGAAGGAGTGGTCGTGGTACTTCTTGACGGTCGCCTCGGTATCGGCGAGCGCGCCTTCGAGGGTCTCGACGGCGTGGTCCGGCGGCAGGCCGCCGTCCTTCTCGCTGCGGTCCATGGAACCGCGGGCGAGGGTGAAACGGACGCCCATCTCGGACGCGGCGCGGATGATCGAGCCGGAGAGGTCGCCGGAGCCCTTGGGGAAGACGTAGTGGTGGTCCATGGCGGTGGTGACGCCGCCCTTGGCCATCATCGCCAGGGAACCCTGGGCGGCCGTGTACGTCATCTGCTCGTCGATGCGCGCCCACGTCGGGTACAGCGCGACGAGCCAGTTGAAGAGGTTGTGGTCGGTGGCCAGACCGCGGGTGATCCACTGGTAGAAGTGGTGGTGGGTGTTGACCAGACCCGGGGTGACGAGGTGACCCGTGCCGTCGATGCGTCGGACCACGTTCTCGAGGTTCTCGGGTGCTCTGCCCGCGCCGAGCGACTCGATCTTGTTGCCGGCGACGACCACGTGGCCCGAGGCGTACTCGGTGTCGTTCGCGTCGACTGTCGCGATCGCACAGTTCTCGATGACGGTGCGCGCTACCGCACCGTCATGCGCTGCCGATGCTGCCATGGGACTTCCTCGTGCTTTCAGTGGCGGTGCGGGCACGGCAGAACCCAGGGGATTTGAGTGCCGGAGCCGGGGTCTGACAGCTGACAGTACTGCCGCCCCGTGGGGTGCGTCCGGGTGCCGATTCAGGAAGTTGACGGGTGTCGCGCCGCCCCGGGGCCACTGCGGTGCCCCGGGACGCGCGTACCGCATCAGAGGTTGGTCATGTCCACGGGGATGCGGGCGTCCACGCCGTCCCGCAGGACCGTGGCCTCGATCAGACCGTACGGGCGGTCCGCGGCGAAGTAGACCTCGTTGTCGTTCTTGAGGCCGAAGGGCTCCAGGTCCACGAGGAAGTGGTGCTTGTTCGGGAGCGAGAAGCGGACCTCGTCGATCTCCGAACGGTGGTTGATGATGCGCGAACCCATCTGGTACAGGGTCTGCTGGAGCGAGAGCGAGTAGGTCTCCGCGAAGGCCTGGAGCATGTGCTTCTTGGTCTCGGCGTAGGACTTCTCCCAGTTGGGCATCCGCTGCTCGTCGTCCGACCAGTTGAAGCGCCAGCGGGCCGACACCTGAGTGGCCAGGATGCGGTCGTACGCCTCCTGGAGGGTCGTGTACTTGTCCTTCACGTAGCCCCAGAACTCCGAGTTCGTGGAGTTCATGACGACCAGGTCCTTGAGGCCGGAGATGACCTCCCAGTGCTGGCCGTCGTAGGTGATCTGGGTGAGGCGGGTCTCCATGCCCTTGCGGACGAAGGAGTGGTTGACCTCGTCGGAGCCGATGAACTTGGAGTTGGCGTCCGAGGTGGCGATCCGGTCCCAGGCGTACTCCTCGATCCGGATGCGCGCCTTCTGGATCGGCTCCTGACTGCCGACGAACCAGCGCGCCAGGTGGATGCCGAACTGCTCGGCGGACTCGATGCCGTGCTCCTTGGCGAAGGCGTACACCGTGTTCTTGGTGGTGTCCGTCGGCAGGACGTTGGCGTTCGAGCCGGAGTAGTGCACGTCGTCCATGTCGCCGGAGAGGGCGACCGAGACGTTCAGGTCCTTGATGTGGTGGGTGTCGCCGTCCCGCGTGATCTTGACGACGCGGTTCTCTGCTTTGCCGTACTGGTTCTGGCCGAGAATCGTGGGCATGTCTGCTAGCTCCCTCGGTAAACGGAGTAGCCGAACGGGTTGAGCAGCAGCGGTACGTGGTAGTGCTCGCCCGGGTTCACCGCGAAGGTGATGGTGACCTCGGGGAAGAACGCACCGCTGTCCCTTACGCGGGGGGCGTCCTGCTGCGCCTCGGCTTGCTTCTTCTTCAAGAAGTACGTCTCGGTCTCGAAGTCGAGACGTACGTGGGTGGTGCCCTCCGGCAGCGCCGGCAGGTCCTTGCACCGCCCGTCCGCATCGGTGGCGGAGCTGCCCAGGGCCGTCCACTCTCCGGTCGTGCCCGTACGGGCCGACAGGGAGATGGCGACGCCCTCGGCGGGCTTGCCGATGCTGGTGTCCAGGATGTGCGTGGACACGGACGCGGTGGTTCCGGTGCTCATGCTCACTCTCCTCCTGCGCGTTCTACGAGGCGGGTCAGCCGGATCTTGTTGATCTTGACGAGCTCGCCGCGGGCGATTTCCCGCTCCTGCTCCGGCGAATTGTCGATCCGGACCTTGACCGCGTCCCGCATGAACTCACCGGTCGCACCGGTGGCACAGATGAGGAAGACGTGGCCGAACTTCTCCTGGTAGGCCAGGTTCAGTTCGAGGAGTTCGTTCTTGAGCTCCTCCGAGGCGCCGGCCATGCCGCGCTGCTCGCGGGCGGAGGTCGGGTCGCCCGGCTTCGGCCGGCCGATCGGCGCGTGCCCCGCCATGGCTTCGGCCAGGTCCTCGGCGGCGAGTTCGGCCATGGCGGCCTCGTTCGCGCAGAACAGGGAGTCGGCGGTGGCGAAGGGACGCTGGGCGAGCAGCTTGCTCGCCCAGGCCGAACTGGCACAGACCTCGTGCAGCTCAGCCGTGGCCGCGCCGTCGTCCAAGGCGTTGAACCGGGTGAGACCCGGGGTCGGACTCGAAGTCACGGTAGGCCTCCGTGGCCTGTTGGTGCTTTGACGGGCTGCGCATAGCTAACGCCCTCGACAACACCGCGTCAACACTTTGTTGAAACTTCCCGCACACAAAAGCCGCCGCCCGGACGAAGCGGACGGCGGCTCGTCGCCGCGGGTCGGCTGATCTTCACGCCGGGTTGTTCTTGTTGGGATTTTCCCTGTTCAGGTAGTTGTAGACCGTGAAGCGGCTCACGCCCAGGGCGCCCGCGACCGTCTCCACGCCGTGCCGTACCGAGAAGGCGCCCCGCGCCTCCAGTATCCGTACGACGTCCTGCTTGGACTTCCGGTCGAGCTGGGACAGCGGCACGCCGTGCCGACGCTCCAGCGCCGCCAGGATGTGGTCCAGCGAGTCGGACAGCTGGGGCAGGCGCACGGCCAGCAGGTCCTGACCCTCCCAGGTGAGCACGACGTCGTCGGGCTGCGCCAGGGCCGGATCCATCAGCTCGCCGCCCATCGCATCCACCAGCGGCTTGACCGCGGTGACGAACGGGTGGTCGCGGGGCTCGGTCATGAGCTCTCCTCCCGGATCACGTTGATCTGGAGCGAGACCCGCGTGGCTCCGGACTCCAGCGAGTCGCGCAGCAGCGCGGTCACCGCAGCCAGCACCTCGCCGGCCTCCCCTTCGGCCGTGTTGCCGAACGGGCCGACGTCCACCGCGTCCAGTTGGGCCTTCTGGATGACCTCGCGAGCGGCCACGGCATGGGCAGGGGCCTCTTCGAGGTCGAAGGGCTCGGTCGTGAACTCCACTCTCAATCGCACGCTGGTCAAGCTACCTCCCGGTCAGGTTTTTTCGGCAGTCCGTACTTGACAAGTGCGCCGACCTGCTTGCAGTCTTCCATCAAGCAGAAAGTAACTTCCGCAATACGGAAGGAGCGCACGCCCCTCATGGGATACACGGACCAGCGCTTCGATGTGAACCTTTCGATCCTCTTCACGGAACTCCCGCTTCTGGAGCGTCCCGCGGCTGCCGCCGCGGCGGGCTTCACCGCGGTCGAGCTGTGGTGGCCCTGGATCGAGACCCCCACCCCCGCTCAGGAGGAGCTCGACGCCCTCAAGAAGGCTCTTGAGGACGCCGGCACCCAGCTGGTGGGCCTGAACTTCTACGCCGGTCAGCTGCCGGGCCCGGACCGCGGTGCGGTATCGGTCCCCGGTGAGGAGTCGGACCGCTTCCGCGCCAACATCGACGTGGCCGCGGACTTCGCCGCCTCCGTCGGCTGCAAGGCGCTGAACGCCCTCTACGGCAACCGCGTCGAGGGGGTGGACCCGGCCGTTCAGGACGAGCTCGCCCTGAAGAACCTGGTCGTGGCGGCGCGGGCGGCCGACCGCATCGGCGCGATCCTGCTGATCGAAACCCTCAACGAGCCCGAGTCCCCGCTCTACCCACTGGTGAGCGCGCCCGCCGCGATCGAGGTCGTGGACAAGGTGAACGAGGCCACCGACCTGGGGAACGCCAAGTTCCTGCTCGACCTGTACCACCTGGCGATGAACGACGAGGACCTCAGCGAGGTCATCGGAAAGTACGCCGCCAAGACCGGTCACGTCCAGATCGCGGACAAGCCCGGACGCGGCGCCCCCGGCACCGGCGAGCTGCCCCTGGAGGAGCTGCTCGACCAGCTGAAGAAGGCCGGATACGAGGGCTACGTGGGCCTGGAGTACAAGGCGGCCGACGCCGCCGCGTCCTTCGAGTGGCTGCCGGCACGGGCCCACGCCGCCCGGTAGGCGGACCAAGTCCAGGCGATCCGCCAGGCACGTCCCGAACTTTTCGTACGAAGCATGTGGAGAAGGACCCCCACCATGAGCAACCTCCCCAAGATCGCGTGGATCGGCCTCGGCATCATGGGCTCCCCCATGTCCGAGAACCTGATCAAGGCCGGCTACTCGGTCACCGGCTTCACCCTGGAGCAGGACAAGCTGGACCGGCTGGCCGCCGCCGGCGGCACTGCGGCCGGCTCGATCGCCGAGGCCGTCGAGGACGCCGACGTGATCATCACGATGGTGCCCGCCTCCCCCCAGGTCGAGGCCATCTCCTACGGCGAGGACGGCATCCTGGAGAACGCGAAGTCCGGCGCGCTGATCATCGACATGTCGTCGATCACCCCGCAGACCTCGATCGACCTCGCGAAGAACGCCGCCGCCAAGGGGATCCGCGTCATCGACGCCCCGGTGTCCGGAGGCGAGACCGGCGCCATCGAGGCCGTGCTGTCGATCATGGTGGGCGGCGAGCAGGCCGACTTCGACGAGGCCCTGCCGGTCCTGGAAACCCTCGGCAAGACCATCGTCCTGTGCGGTCCGCACGGCTCCGGCCAGACGGTGAAGGCCGCCAACCAGCTCATCGTCGCGGTGAACATCCAGGCGTGTGCCGAGGCCGTCGTCTTCCTGGAGAAGTCGGGCGTGAACCTCCGGGCCGCCCTGGACGTCCTGGGTGGCGGACTGGCCGGCTCCACCGTCCTGACCCGCAAGAAGGACAACTTCCTCAACCGCGACTTCAAGCCCGGCTTCCGGATCGACCTGCACCACAAGGACATGGGCATCGTCACCGACGCCGCCCGCAACGTCGGTGCGGCCCTCCCGGTCGGCGCGGTCGTCGCCCAGCTGGTCGCCTCGCTGCGCGCCCAGGGCGACGGCGGCCTGGACCACTCGGCCCTGCTCCGCGCGGTCGAGCGCCTCTCCGGCGCCGAGCTCTGACCCCCGCGGCCCGCGCGCCGGGCCGCCCCCTCCCCGCTCGCGGGGACCCGAGTTTCCGGATGGCGCCGGTGCTGACACCTGTCCTGTCGCGCCCAAGCGCCGGCGCCGTCCGGATCACCTCCCACCCTCTTTCTTCAACAAACTGTTGACGCTGCGTCCGGCCGGAAATTAGGCTGTTCCGCATGACGGAATACGCTTTCCGTCAGCAGGTTCCCGTACGGAAGGTCACCATGTCGAAGCGCACGCTGACGACCGAGTCCGGCGCCCCGGTCGCCGACAACCAGAACTCCGCCACCGCCGGCGTCGGTGGCCCGCTCCTGGTCCAGGACCAGCAGCTCCTCGAAAAGCTCGCTCGCTTCAACCGCGAGCGCATCCCGGAGCGCGTGGTGCACGCCCGCGGCTCGGCCGCGTACGGCCACTTCGAGGTGACCGACGACGTCACCGCGTACACCAGCGCGGCGTTCCTGAACACGGTCGGCAAGAAGACCGAGACCTTCCTGCGGTTCTCCACCGTCGCCGACTCGCTCGGCGGCGCCGACGCCGTCCGCGACCCCCGCGGCTTCGCGCTGAAGTTCTACACCGAAGAGGGCAACTACGACCTCGTCGGCAACAACACCCCCGTGTTCTTCATCAAGGACCCGATCAAGTTCCCCGACTTCATCCACTCCCAGAAGCGCGACCCCTTCACGGGCAAGCAGGAGCCGGACAACGTCTGGGACTTCTGGGCGCACGCCCCCGAGGCGACGCACCAGATCACCTGGCTGATGGGCGACCGCGGCATCCCGGCCTCCTACCGTCACATGAACGGCTACGGCTCCCACACGTACCAGTGGACCAACGCCCAGGGCGAGGCCTTCTTCGTCAAGTACCACTTCAAGACGAACCAGGGCATCCGCTGCCTCTCCGGCGAGCAGGCCGCCGAGCTCGTCGGCAAGGACGCCAACTCGCACCAGACCGACCTGCTGCAGGCGATCGAGCGCGGTGTCCACCCGAGCTGGACCCTGTACGTCCAGATCATGCCGGCCGCCGAGGCCGCCGACTACCGCTTCAACCCGTTCGACCTCACCAAGGTGTGGCCGCACAGCGACTACCCGCTCCAGCGGGTGGGCCGGCTGGTCCTCGACCGCAACCCGGACAACGTCTTCGCCGAGGTCGAGCAGGCCGCCTTCTCCCCGAACAACTTCGTCCCGGGCATCACCGCCTCGCCGGACAAGATGCTGCAGGGCCGCCTCTTCGCGTACGCCGACGCCCAGCGCTACCGCCTCGGCGTGAACCACACCCTGCTGCCGGTCAACGCACCGAAGGCGACGAGGGCCGAGAACTACGGCCGCGACGGCGTCATGGCGCTGCGCAACGGCTCGCGCCACGACAAGAACTACGAGCCCAACTCGTACCGGGGCCCGGTCGAGACCGGTCTCGCGTTCGGCGCCCCGAAGGCCGTCTCCGGTTACACGGGCACCCACGAGGCACCGGCCCACACCAAGGACGACGACTTCTTCCAGGCCGGTGAGCTCTACCGACTGATGTCGGAGGCCGAGAAGGAGCGTCTGGTGGCGAACATCGCCGGCGGCCTGTCCCAGGTCACCCTGGAAGAGGTCATCGAGAAGAACCTGGCTCACTTCCACGCCGCGGACGCCGATTACGGCCAGCGCGTCGAGGAGGCCGTCCGCGCCCTGCGCGACGCCTGAGCCGCAGAGCCGCACCGGGGACCTGGCGGGAGGTCGGGTCCCGGGTGTCGAGCCCGAACCGCGGACCCGGATGAGGGGTGGTGCGCGGCGAGGGCAGACTGCGCCGGCCGCTGGCCGGCGCTGCGTGAGGACCGTGGCGAGCGTGCGAGCCAGTGCGGTGGTCATGGGTTCCGAGGCCCGTCTCTCGACCTGAGGGAGACGATGCCGAAGTCCCCGTCGCCGCCCGCCACGGTCCCAGCCGTTCCTTGCGTACGGGGCTTCGCACAAGGCCCCCTATATATAAGGACAGCAACTCCGCCCGGCGATGCGAACGTCCTGTTGCGCCAGCCTCGCACCGTCGGGCGGTCACACCCGAAGCGCCGAGTCACGGACGGTCCCGTGACTCGGCGCTTCGTCGTGCCGATCGCCGGGACCGCGGGCCGCAGGCCGCGGGCCGCACCAGAGGGGCTCCTTGACGATGGCCCAAACGGTGCGGGGACGGCTGCGGGTGCCGTCTACGTCGCCCAACGCGACGAACTGCTGCGCCTGATGCTCGACGCGGTGATCGCGACGGTGCCGCTGCCCCCGTCGTCCGCGACGGCCCCCGGGGACTGGCGCACCCGGCTGACCGATTTGATCACCGATGTGGTCCACGCCCTCAACGCCCACCCCGGCATCGGCCGGGTCGCGCTCGGCTCCATCCCGACGACACCCGCCTGGCTCGACCCTTCGACCGGATCCTCGGCCTGCTGCTCGCCGGCGGCGTCGAACGCCCACGCGCCGCGTGGGGCTGCGACCTGATTGCCCTGCACATCGGCGCCGTCACCTACCAGGTCTCCGTCGCGGCCCCGGCCCCGGCCCCGGCTCCGGCTCCGGCTCCGGCTCCGGCTCCGGCTCCGGCTCCGACGCACTACAGGACGCTTTGGAACGCCGTCACGCCCAGGTCTCCATCGAGGAGCGGCCCGCCGAACTGGACCCGGCCCGCCATCCCCAACTCGCGGCGAGTGCGGTCGAGTTGGCTGCCGGTCCGGCCTCCGCCCGGCTCGCCCTCGGCATCGAGGTGCTGATCAGCGGTCTGGCAACCGTCCGGTGCCAGGCCGCGGTAGCGTGCGGCGGCGGCCCGTACGAGGCAGCAGAACGGCCCTCGTCCCTCCGCGCGGAGGGACGAGGGCCGTTCTGCACTACCGAACCGCTCAGACGGACAGCGGGCGGATCGCGGTGGGAGCATGGCCGGGCTCGGTCGCGAGCTCCTCGAACTCGGTGACGTTGCTCATGTCGACCGTCTTGCTCATCGAGATGTTGGTGACGCGCTCCAGGATGGCCTCGACGACCACCGGGACGCTGTACTCGGCGGCGAGCTTCTTGGCCTCCTCGAAGGCGGCCCCCAGCTCGTTCGGGTCGGTGACGCGGATCGCCTTGCAGCCGAGGCCCTCGACCACCTTGATGTGGTCGACGCCGTAGACGCCCAGTTCCGGCGCGTTGATGTTCTCGAACTCCAGGTTGACCTGGAAGTTGATGTCGAGGCCGATCTGCGCCTGCCGGATCAGGCCCAGGTAGGCGTTGTTCACCAGGACGTGGACGTACGGGATCTTGTGCTGCGCACCGACCGCCAGCTCCTCCAGCATGAACTGGAAGTCGTAGTCGCCGGAGAGGGCGACGACCGGGGTCTCGGGGTCGGCGGTGGCGACGCCCAGTGCGGCCGGAATGGTCCAGCCGAGCGGGCCGGCCTGGCCGCAGTTGATCCAGTGGCGCGGCTTGAAGACGTGCAGCATCTGCGCGCCGGCGATCTGGGAGAGGCCGATGGTGGTGACGTAGCGCGTCTGAGGGCCGAAGGCCTTGTTCATCTCCTCGTAGACGCGCTGCGGCTTGATCGGGATGTCGTCGAAGTGGGTACGGCGCTGGAGGGTGCTCTTGCGCTCCAGGTGGGAGGCGACCCAGCTGCTGAAGTCCGGCAGCTTGCCCTCAGCCTTGAGCTCCTTGGCCACCTCGACGAAGAGCTTCAGCGCAGCCTTGGCGTCGGAGGCGATGCCGTAGTCCGGCGCGAAGATCTTGCCGATCTGGGTGGGCTCGATGTCGACGTGGACGAACGTGCGGTCGCCGAGGTAGGCGTCCAGGTTGTAACCGGTGTGGCGGTTGGCCCAGCGGTTGCCGATACCGAGGACGAAGTCCGACTCCAGGAAGGTCGCGTTGCCGTAGCGGTGCGAGGTCTGGACACCGACCATGCCGGCGCTCAGCTCGTGGTCGTCGGGGATGGTGCCCCAACCCATCAGGGTGGAGATGACCGGGACGCCGGTCAGCTCGGCGAACTCGACGAGCAGGTCGCAGGCGTCGGCGTTGATGATGCCGCCACCGGCGACGATCAGCGGACGCTCGGACTCCAGCAAGAACCGGATGGCCTTCTCGGCCTGGGCGCGGGTCGCCTGCGGCTTGTAGACCGGCAGCGGCTCGTAGGTCTCCGGGTCGAACTCGATCTCGGTCAGCTGGACGTCGATCGGCAGGTCGATGAGGACCGGGCCGGGGCGGCCGGAGCGCATCAGGTGGAAGGCCTGCTGGAAGACGCCCGGGACCTGGGCGGCTTCGAGGACCGTGGTCGCGGCCTTGGTGACCGGCTTGGCGATCGAGGCGATGTCGACGGCCTGGAAGTCCTCCTTGTGGAGCTTCGCGACCGGAGCCTGACCGGTGACGCACAGGATCGGGATGGAGTCCGCGATGGCCGAGTACAGCCCGGTGATCATGTCGGTGCCGGCGGGGCCGGAAGTACCGATGCAGACACCGATGTTGCCCGGGGCGGTGCGGGTGTAGCCCTCCGCCATGTGGGAGGCGCCCTCGACGTGGCGGGCGAGGGTGTGCCTGATGCCACCGACGTTCTTGAGCTCGCGGTAGAACGGGTTGATCGCAGCGCCGGGCACGCCGAACGCTTGCGACACACCCTCGCGCTTGAGGATCTCCACTGCAGCGGCGGCGGCTGTCATACGAGGCATCGAGTTCTCCTGCGGGTCTGGCGGTCAGACTGTTCCGGCTGTTTCCGTAATCCGGAAGTTTTGTTCTGCTATACGGAACAAGCTAGGGGGCGCGTCCCTGCGCGTCAAGAAGCTCCCGAACTCCGGAACCCACCAAAAGCCGCGTCTCGCTCAAGCGACTTGTACGAACGACCGGGAGTCGGCGGGAAATCGAGGACCCCGCCCGCCGCCGGTAGCAGCTGGTGGAGCATGGACCCACGCACAGCGACGAAAGGGGTCCAGGACTCATGGCGGAAGCGGTACCGGTGCGCTGCCCGGCGTGCCTGCGCGAGAACGACTACGCCGCCCCGGTCTTCCCGTGTGCTTGCGGGAGCCCGGTGAACCCTCCACTGGACCTGTCGGCACCACCCCTGCCGCTGACGCACCGCACCTGGTCGGAAGGCTGGGTCGCCGTACGGTGCACGATCTGCCGGCGGGTGAGCGAGTGGCCGCACCCCGAGCTGGGCTGCGTCTCGTGCGGCACGGTGGTCCGGATTCCGGTGCATCCGGTCGAGCCCGCCGAGCCGCCGGTCCCGCCGTCGGGCCCGATGGGGTCGATGGGGGCGATGGGGGCGATGGGGTCAGCGCCCCAGTTCGGTGTACCGGACTCCGCGGCGCCGCGCTCCGACGGACGCGGGCCCCTTGCACACGGGCCCCACGTACGCGGGGAGGCAGGACACGCCGCGGATGGGCGCCGGGATGCGGCCGGTGGGGCCAACCCGCGGGCGGCGGCTCCCCGACGGCCCGCGTTCCGCCCGGTGACCATCCGTACCGCCCGGGACGCGGTGGCCACGGCCGCGCTGTACCTGCGGTGGCTCGGCTTCCAGGACGTTCGCCTGCCGGACACCCGGCCCGTACCCTCGGCGGCCGTGGACCTGCGGGCGCCGGGGTTGGTCGCCCAGGTGGACCCGACCACCGCGCCGGCCGGGCTGCGGGCGGTGGAGTGCGTCTGGCTGAACGGGCTCACGGCGTCCGCGACCAGCGTCTACTTCGCGCTCGCCGGATACACGCAGGACGCCCGCTCCCGCGCGGACGAACTGGGGATACCGCTGTTCGTCATGGATCTCACGGGCATGCCGCAGCCGCTCAACGACCCGGCGGACGAGCTGGTGGGCGCGGGAGCACAAGGATCGGAAGCGTAGGACTCGGGCCCGCGGGGCGGGGCTGCCGGGCCCACCGCCCGGGTCAGGGCAGGTCGTTCGGGCCCCGGGGCAGGCCGTAGGCTCGGAACCGATACCCGTATCCGTATACGTATCCGTGTCCGTTTCGGCGTATCCGCGCCCGTGTTCGTGTCCGCCCTTCCCTGCCGAGGAGAGCCCGATGAGCCTGTACGACATCCCGCTGACCACCCTGTCCGACGAGCCCACCAGCCTGGCGGCCCACAAGGGCAAGGTGATCCTGCTGGTCAACACCGCCTCGCAGTGCGGGCTCACCCCGCAGTACTCGGGTCTGGCCCGGCTGCAGTTCGCGTACGAGGCGAAGGGCTTCACCGTCATCGGCGTGCCCTGCAACCAGTTCGGCGGGCAGGAACCCGGCAACGCCGAGGACATCCAGACCTTCTGCGCGACCGGTTTCGGCGTGACCTTCCCGATCCTGGAGAAGTCCGAGGTCAACGGCGAGAACCGGCACCCGCTGTACCAGGAGCTGGTGAAGACCCCGGACGCGGAAGGCGAGGCGGGGGACATCCAGTGGAACTTCGAGAAGTTCCTGATCTCCCCGGCCGGCGAGGTCGTGGCGCGCTTCCGTCCGAGCGTCGAGCCCGAGTCCCCGGAGATCATCGCCGCCATCGAGGCGCAGCTTCCGGCGTAGCCGAGGCCTGGGGGGGCGAGGGCGGAGAGGCGGGGGCGGAGAGGCGAGAGGCGGCCCGACCCGTGCGGTCGAGCCGCCTCGCCTGCTCGCCCGGAGCAGGGGCGGAGTCAGCCGGTCAGCCGAGCTCGGCCTCGTCGTACTCCGCCCGGGAGCCGGCCGCAGTGAGCTCCCGCAGCTCCACCCGTCGGATCTTGCCGGACACGGTCTTCGGGAGCTCCGCGAACTCGATGCGGCGGATCCGCTTGTACGGGGAGAGCACCGCGCGGGAGTGCTCGAACAGCGCCCGGGCGGTCTCGGGCCCGGGCTCCCAGCCGGCGGCGAGCGCGATGTACGCCTTCGGTACGGCCAGCCGGAGCGGGTCGGGGGCCGGGACGACGGCGGCCTCGGCGACGGCCTCGTGCTCCAGTAGGGCGCTCTCCAGCTCGAACGGGCTGATCTTGTAGTCGGAGGCCTTGAAGACGTCGTCGGAGCGCCCGACGTACGTGAGGTACCCGGCCTCGTCGCGGGCGGCGATGTCGCCGGTGCGGTAGAGGCCGTTCGCCATGGCCTCGGCGGTGCGCTGCGGGTCGTCCCGGTAGCCGGTCATCACCCCGGCGGGCCGGGTGCGCAGGTCCACGCAGAGCTCGCCCTCGTCGGGGGACTCCTTGCCGGAGACCGGATCGAGGAGCACGATCTCGTACCCGGGCGCCGGCCGTCCCATCGAGCCGGGCTTGACGGGGGCTCCGGGGAAGTTCCCGATCTGGAGGGTGGTCTCGGTCTGGCCGAAGCCGTCGCGGATGGTGACGCCCCAGGCCTCCCGGACCTTCTCGATGACCTCGGGGTTGAGCGGCTCGCCGGCGGCGACGGCCTCACGCGGAGGGGTGCGGAGTGTGGTGAGGTCGGACTGGATCAGCATCCGCCACACGGTGGGCGGGGCGCAGAAGGTGCTCACGCCGTGCCGGTCCATCTCCGCCATCAGCCGCTCGGCGTCGAAGCGGGTGTAGTTGTGCACGAACACGGTGGCGCCCGCGTTCCAGGGTGCGAAGAGGTTCGACCAGGCGTGCTTGGCCCAACCGGGCGAGGCGATGTTGAGGTGGACGTCGCCGGGGCGCAGCCCGAGCCAGTACATGGTGGAGAGGTGCCCGATCGGGTACGAGGCGTGCGTGTGCTCGACAAGCTTGGGCCGGGTGGTGGTACCGGAGGTGAAGTACAGCATCAGCGGGTCGGTGGCCAGGGTCTCGCCGTCCGGGGCGAAATGACAGTCGGCCGCGTACATGTCGTCGAGTCGACGCCATCCGGTGGGTACGTCGGGCCCGGCGGCGATCCGGGTGTAGGTGCCCGGCACCCCGTCGAACTTGCCGGTGTCCTCGGCGCGCACGATGACATGGCGTACGTGACCGCGCTCGATGCGGTCGCGCAGGTCCGCGGCGCCGAGCAACGGGGTGGCGGGGATGACGACGGCGCGCAGCTTCATCGCGCCGAGCATGACCTCCCACAGCTCTCGCTGGTTGCCGAGCATGACCAGGACCCGGTCGCCGGGAGCGACGCCCTGGTCGCGCAGCCAGTTGGCGGCGGAGTCCGACCGTACGGCCAGCTCGGCGAACGAGACGGACTGGCTGGTGCCGTCCTCCTCGACGATGCGCAGGGCGTCGGCGTCATTGCCGGTTGCGATGTGGTCGAACCAGTCAAGGGCCCAGTTGAAGCGCTCGGGCCGCGGCCAGGTGAATCCGGCGCGTGCGGCTTCGTAGTCCCCGCGGCGGTCGAGCAGGAAGTCCCGTGCGGCCAGGAACTCGGCGGTGGCGCCGGTGTTCCGGAAGGCGTTCTCGGCGGTGTTGTGCGTCATGGGAGGCATCGTGCCGTGTCGCCCCCGCGGCCCACCAGAGCGGCGTCAGTCGCGGATTGACCCGAACCGTACCGAGCCCCGACCGGCCGCGCTGCTCGCCCCTTCCGTCCCGGCCGTCCTGCTCGCCCCTTCCGTCCCGGCCGTCCCGGTCGCTCCGGCCGTCCCGGTCGCCTTGTCCGACTCGGTCATCTCCGCGATCAACCGCTCCCCCTCGGCGACGATTTCGTCCTTCAGCGCCTTCGAGGCCCTCCCGAAGAGCTCGACGGTGAGCCGCCGATCCGGCTCCAGCCGCCACAGCCCCGCGAGGAAGCCGTCCACGAGGAGGGTGCAGTAGGCCTGGTTCCCCGCCCAGCTGCGCCCCTTGAGCTCGGGGGGCACCACGCGCGTGCGGTCCGCGTGGGAAAGCAGCAGGTTGTCGAACTCCGGGAGGAACCGGGGTGGAGCCGGGGTGTCGGCGTCCGGCCGGGGCGCGTCGAGCAGGTCGAACAGCTCGACGCCGTTCTCGTCCCGGAAGGCGAGCAGTTCCGGGCGCAGCCGCTCGAAGACCTCGCGCAGTCGGGTCAGCCCGGCCCAGACCTGCATGTCCTTCACGGAAGCCGGGCCGAAGGCTCGCAGGTAACGCCGTACGACCTCGTCCACGACCTGCGGCTGCGGCCGCTGCCCGGCCGCCCTCCCTAGCCACTGGTCCACGGTGGTGAGCCGCACCTGCCCGCTGCGCCCCCACACCCCGCGCGGCGTGACCTGTACGAGCGGCAGCCGGCACCGCGCGGCGACGGCCAGGGCCTGCGGATCGGCCTCGGGCCACTGGGTGAGCAGCTCCTCGCGGATCTCGCCCATGGTCCGCGGCACGGCCTCGACGAACGCCCGGGCGCGCTGACCGAGCCGTTCCAGGTCCACGCCGACGAGGCCCTTGCGGAAGGCGGTGACCTCCCGGTCCCGGGCGCCCTGGACCAACGGCCTCAGGGTGAGCGCGTCGTCAGCGGTGTGGGTGTGGATGGTGGAACGCATGGTGACCATCCGGAGCACCTGCCGGGACTCCATCAGTCCCGCGAGTTCGGCGGGCCGGAATCCGGCGAGCCGCGCGTGCAGCTGGAAGTACGGCGGCTTCACGTTCTGCGCCTGTAGGCCGAGGAGGTGTGCGACGGCGTCCTGCGCGGACATCTCGGCACGGCTCAGGAGCAGCTGGCGGGCGAGCGTGGCACGGTTCAGTGAGCGGGTATCGAGTACGGGATGCGTCGTCCGGGAGGCCATGGCAGCAAAACTAGCCCGCATTGCGGACACCTTCTGTCCGCAACGCGAGCCGAGGTGGCGGCCGTGCGGGAGGGTCACGTTTCCCCCTATATCCTGCCTCTTGCCCGTAAACACACGTTCGACCGGGAGCTGACCTGCGATGTCGGAGCGCCCAGACCGCCGCCCCTCGCCGTCCGCGAAGCGCACCGGATGGCGCCGCCCCACGCCCCCGCCCGCCACGCCCCCCGCCTCCCCGCCGTCCGCCGCGAAGCCCACGGCGGCGCCGGCCACTCCCCCGAACCACCGCAGCGTGATCGACTCCGCCGTCTACCGCGACGGCCGGCGCATCGCTTCCCCCGCGACTCTCGCGGAGACCTTCCGCCAGCTGCGGGAACAGCCCGACGGCATGGCCTGGATCGGCCTGCACCGCCCTAGCGAGACGGAACTCCATTCCCTGGCCGCCGAGTTCAACCTCCACGAGCTCGCCGTCGAGGACGCCCTGGAAGCCCACCAGCGCCCCAAGCTGGAGCGCTACGGCCACACCCTCTTCGTCGTCCTGCGCGCCGCGCGCTACCTCGACGCCCTGGAGGAGGTCGAGTTCGGCGAGCTCCACATCTTCGTCGGCCCGGACTTCCTGATCACGGTCCGCCACGGCGCCGCCCCGGACCTCTCAGCCGTCCGCCGCCGCATGGAGGAGACCCCGGAACTCCTCTCCCTCGGCCCGGAGGCCGTCCTCTACGCGATCCTCGACGCGGTGGTCGACGGCTACGTCCCGGTCGTCGAGGGCGTCCAGAACGACATGGACGAGATCGAGACGGAGGTCTTCCGCGGCGACCCGGAGGTCTCCCGCCGCATCTACGAACTCTCCCGCGAAATGGTGGAGTTCCAGCGTGCCACCCGCCCCCTGGTCGGCATGCTCCACGGCCTGATGGCCGGCTTCGCGAAGTACGGCACGGACGAGGAACTCCAACGCTACCTCCGCGACGTGGCCGACCACGTCACCCACACCAGCGAGCGCGTGGACGGCTTCCGCCAAGCCCTGACCGAAATCCTGACGGTCAACGCCACCCTGGTCTCCCAACAACAGAACGCCGAAATGCGCGCCCTGGCCGAAGCCGGCTTCGAACAGAACGAGGAAATCAAGAAGATCTCCTCCTGGGCGGCAATCTTGTTTGCACCCACACTCGTGGGAACCATCTACGGCATGAACTTCGAGACCATGCCCGAACTGCACTGGGCCGCGGGCTACCCCTTCGCGATCCTCCTGATGGCCGTAGTGTGTACGAGCCTGTACGTCATCTTCAAGAAGCGCGACTGGCTGTAGGCGAGAGGGCGCGACCGCCTTCGGCGCAGCCCATTTGGTGAGAGGGAGTCACGTGGGAGGGGAGTCGGTCATGGCTCTGGGTGTGTCCGGAACACGGTTGACGTAGCCGACCCGCGGTGCTTGATGTTGACGGCCGACGCCTTGGCCAGGGCCACGGGGTTCAAGAAGCGCAGCGGACCGATCAGGCGGGATGCGAACAGATACATGTGCCGCGCCATCGACTCATCGCGCGCTGCCGCCGAGAACATCAGCCGCTCCCCGGGATTGAACGGACGGGCCTTGGCGTAGTCGACGGCCAGGAACTGCTGGCCACGCAGCCGGCGTCGGTGTCTGCGTGCGTACACCGCGAGCGACCGGTCGAGGTCGCCCCGGCCGGTCGCGGTCGGGGCGACCGCCTCCGCCAGCCATTGCGCGGACTGCAGAGCCCAGCCGCATCCCACTCCCCACAGGGGATCGCCGGTCAGGGCGGCGTCGCCGATCAACGCGACGCCCGGCGCGGTCGGCTCGCGGCTGATGAGCGGGTAGTTGACAGTGCCGATGATCTTGGTGATGCGCTCGGCTGAGTCGATGGGCGGTGCCTCGGGCAGGGCACGGACGAATGAGAGGAAGCTGCCCTCCAGGTCTTCCCGGAAGGCCGGCAGCCGTTTCTTGTCCGGGAGCACCGCGAGGACGGTCACCCCGCCGTCGTTCGGAAACGCGTACGCCATGTCGGGCTCGAGGAACCAGGTCTGACCGATCCCGCCGTGCAGCGGAAGGTTGCGGTAGTGCGCGAGGTAGCCGAACCGCGCGTTCTCGTACTGCCGGGCAGGAACCTCGGCGAACTTCGCCACGGCCGAGTCCTTGCCATCAGCGCCGACCACCAGGCGCGCCCGGATCTCACGCTCGCCCTGTGGCGTCGACGCGCGCACCCCCAAGGTTCGCCCGGCTTCCCGGACCAGCCCGGTCACATGATGACCGAGGAGCAGATCGACGCCGGGCGTCTCCGCCGCACGGGACCTGATCAACGGGTCGAGGGTGCTGCGCCGAACGTTGTACGCGTACGGCAGCTCGGGGCCCGCCGGCGCCGCCCTCGGCTCGATCCATCCCCAGCGGGTGTACCAGCGGGCCTCGTTGCGGACGGCTCCGGCCTTCTCGAGAGCGGGGACGAGGCCGAGCTCGTCCAGAACCGGGTACGCGTTGGCCGTGAGGGAGTGGGTGCACAGCACCTTGTACGCGTCGGGGTCCGAGCGGCGTTCCAGCAGTGCGACGCGGACGCCGCGTCGGGCGAGCAGAATCGCCGCGGCGCTGCCGGCGAGGCCGGCTCCGCTGATGACGACGTCGTAGTCGTATCCCGCGCTCTCGGGCTTGGTCATGCGCTGATCGCTTCCCTTCGGGTGTGGTGCCGTTCGTGGGAGTGGCGCAGTGCCCACTGCAGTCAGGAGCATGACCAGGTGTCAAGGGTTTGCGGATCGGGTGGTGATCGCCCGGCGGGGGTTCCTGCGCCTGCCGATCTGCTCCGGACGTGAATCCGCCCGGTCGCCCGGTCAGGGCGCGGCGGCATCGCCGGCCCCGTCATCAGCACGGGTTCGGCGTGCGGCGAAGAGAGTGCCCGCACCGGCAGCCAGCAGCACGCCCGCGCCGCCGAGCAGCCACAGGTCGGGGTCGGCTCCGGTCTCGGGGAGCGCGCCCTGCGGTGTGGACCCGGTGGCGCCTGACGCGGTCCGGTCGGCTGCCGGTGCGCCGGGAGCGGCGGCTGTACCGGCAGTGCCCGTCGCCCCGGACGCGGTCTGGCTCGTGTCCGTCCCGGTCCCGGTGCTGGTCCCGGTAATGCGGAACGACGCCAAGACGTTGTTCTGCCCGGCATCCGGCGTGCACTGCGCGTCGATCTCGCCCGGGTAGACGACGTCGCCGCTCGCGTCCTTCAGGGCGAGATGCGCGACGAGGTCGCCGACGGTGATCCGCGCGCTGCCCGCCCGTCTGAAGGTGAGCGCCGGTGCGGAGCCGGACGCCTCGATGTCGAAGGACCCGGCCGCCGGGATGCCGGCCTTCACGTCGACCGGCACCTTCACCCGGCTGTCCCCCTCCGGGGCCGCCACCCGGGCCTGCGCCTCCACCGTGCCCTCGACGGTCGTCACACCGATCGTGCCCAGTACCTTCGCAGCGTCCGCGGGCACCGGCACGACAGCGTTGACGGGAAAGGTCGGGGTGGGCTTTCCGACCTCGGCCGACTCAGGGACGTCCGAGTGGATCCGCACCGTGACGGGCAGGTTCCCGATCAACCCGGTCGAGCACGTGTACCGCAGTGTGAGCGACACCGGGTCCGCGGCAGCGGGTCCGGTTCCTGAGAGTCCCAGCACCCCGCCCGCAACCGCTGCAACCGTCGCCAGTCGAAGCGGGCTGCGTGGCACCGGAACGCGCCGGACGGCACGGGCCGTCCGGCGCCCTTCGTGCGGGTGCTGGGTGTGCTTGCCAGTTCTCATGCTGACCCCCATCAGGGTGTTTTGATCTCTCGGAGGAATACGCAGTGCAGTGATGTGCCGGTCACGGCCGGTCCGGCCCGTCACCGGCCCGGCCCGGCCGGGTCCGCCGATGCCGGCCCGGCGAGCCGATGCCGACGCCGGTGGGCACAGGACCGGCCGCTGTCGGGTCTGCGTCGCCCGCGGTACACGACGCAGCGGGAGTCGGCGGGCCGCTGTTGCGGCTCGCCAGAAAGTCCCGGGTCAGGTGATCTTGGAGTTGAGCGTGCCGGAACTGATAGACCGCGCCGGCCTGGCGCAGTACATCCCGCTCGCACGCGTCGTCGAGGAAGGCGACCAGCCGCCAGGGCAACTGCCCCGTGAGCGGCAGCCAGATGCGCGCGAGGGCCACCCACTGGCCCCAAGCGGTGAAGGCGAGTCCGTACGCGAGTCCGCCCGCGAAGGCAGCTTCGGCCCCGAACGCGAGCCCCTCCAGGAGTCCCCACACGGGCCCGGCCGTGAATGCGTTGGCGCATCCGGCTCCCGCCCCGAACACGAGCGCCCACACCAGCAAATGGAAGACCACGTTCCTGCGGTCTTGGCCGAGCAGCTCCGAGGAACTGACACCGGATCTGATGTCGACGGGAACTTCCAGCCAGGCCATGAGCCCGAACACCGACCCGACCCCGAGCCCGAGCCCGGGTACGAACACGAGGCCCCCAACGAGCCCGCCGTCCAGGCCGTCCCCGAGCCCCAGGGACTCGACCACGACCCTGTCCAGGAACAAGAGCACGAGCGCGGCCAGGACCCCGCACGCGAGCCCCAGCCGGAACCTGGGGAGGACCCCCGTACGCCTGCGCCCGGTCCTGCCGAAGACCTGGATGCGGACGCGCGACGGCTCTGCCGCGCCCTGCGACACGAATCCGTACACGAGCCCGAAGAACAGTCCGTTCACGAGCGCGTGCAGGAGCCCGACCACGAGCCCCCGCACGAGCGCGAACCTGAGCCCGAACGATGTCGCGATCAAGTCCGCGGGAACGTTCCCGACGGCGGTCGTCACCCCGAGGGCCAGTGCGGCCAGGAATCCGATCACGAGCATGCGCGAGGAACGGCTCATCGTGGTGCCCAGCTGCCACCAGGCGAGGTCACGTGCCGGGACGCCCGTGCCCGCCCTGCCGAGACGGTCCAGGTGCGCGGCAAGGTAGCCGAGCCACTGCTGCGCACGGTCGGGGTTCCAGTCCTGCCGCCGACGACGGACGCTGCCGCCGTCGGTTGGCGAGGGCTCGTAGGCGGCCGGGGTGAACGCGGCCAGGAGATGCCTCTGCAGCGCCTCCGGGGAAGCGAACGTGGCGGTGTCCAGGAGCCGTACGGGGTCGGACCCGGGGGCGTCGCTGTAGACGGCACGGGCCATGGCGACCATCAGCGGGGTGATGAGCACCTTGGCCACGTTCTCCGCGCCCGGGCTGCGCCGTTGCCTGCGCAGCTCGTCCAGGACGGGTTCCCATACGGTGCTGCGCATACCGCCGTCCGTACCCGGACGGCTGGTGAGGGGCAGGTAGCGGGCGACGTCGTCCAAGGTCAGGTCGTCCAGCTCGACCACGGCGGCCTTCGGGAACGGGCGGGCCTCCACGGCCTCGGCGTACTCCCGGGGCCGGCTGGTGAGGAGCAGCGGGATGGTGGTGCGGTCGAGCTCTTTGAGTGCTGCACGCTGCAGGCCGCCGGCGATCTCGTCGAACCCGTCCATGACGGGCAGGATCCAGCCGGTGTCGACCAGCGCGCCGGCCAGATTCCCTCCGTGTGCGGCAGGACCGGCGAGGCCGTGGTCGCGCACCAGTTGGTGGCACATCCAGTCGCGCAGGGAGACGGTGGTCGGGTCCCATGATCCCAGGCTGAAGATCACCGGTACCGGCTCGTCCGGCGTACGGGCGCCCAGCCAGTCGAGGACGAAGCGCAGGGTCAGGATCGTCTTGCCCGCCCCGGCTGCACCGAGCACCACCAGCCGACGGGACGGGATGCACCGGTACACCTCCACGATCCGGTCGATGCGGCCGGCCAGTGCGAGCGGCGCCGGATCCGCCCCGGGTGGTGCGTTGCGGATCTTGGCCCAGTGATCGAGCAGGCGCGGGTCGGCATTCCGGAAGCGCACCGGCAGCGGGAACGGGTCGTGCACACGCCGCCTCCGCTCCTCCTTCCGCCATTGTCCGGCCACCCTGGAGGCGAGCAGCCCGGCCGCCTCCCGCAGCTCCGGCGCACCGGGGAGCGGCGTCGTGCGGGGAAGCTCCTCCAGTCGGCCAGGATGCGACGGCAACCCGATCAACGAGCTCAGTTCGCCGATCTCCTGCGGAGTCACCTGTCGGTACCAGCGGTCCACCGGGCTCGCCGCGAGGGTGCTGAGCCCGTCGGAGCGGTAGTGCTTGGTGATGACGCCGATCACGTACCCGCCACTCCACACCGGGGCGCCCGACATGCCCTCCCAAGGCGAACGGCCCCGCTCGGGGTCGTGCTCCGGGGAAGACTTCAGGGTTATCTCCAAACTGCCCTCACGCTGGTTCGACAACGGGGTGGTCTCACCGCGCGCGTGGTGGGAATCCCGGTACGACACGGCCGCACCGCCGTCCGGCGACGCGGGCCCGGCACGCAGTCTGAACCTCGGGAACCCCAGCGCTTCGCACTCCACCGGCTTCGATACACGGGCGAACCGCACCGGCGGAACCTCAGCAGCGGCCGGGCTGCCCGCGCCCGAGCCGCGGACGGCTGGGTCCTCGATGGCGATCAGCGCGACGTCCGAGGCGGAGTTCACCCAGAACGGCTTGCCCTGCAACTCCCGCGTACCGCCGTCCTCGGTGAGAAAACGCACCTGCACCGTCGCCGCGCCGCACACCACGTGCGCGGCCGTGAGCACCACGTTCCCGGCCACCTGGTAACCCGACCCGCGCCCTCCGGCGCCCGCGCCGCACGTGGTGATGACCTGGACCGCCCGCCGCCGGTCGAGCCCGTCCGGCTCCGCCGCCCCGCCCACAACGACGCTCACTGCTCGTGTGCGTCAGCGCGGCCGGAGATGAACGGCGGTGTGTCCGCCCCCGCCAAGGCCGGCTGCAGCGCCAGTGAGATGCGCTGGGCCGAGACGGCGCTCACCGCCGCCTCCGCACCGGACTCCACCACCCAGAACCGCACTTTCGCCCCCGCCTGCCCGGACCGCTCCAGCGCGACCGACAGCTCCAACTCGATCGGTCCCAGCTCGAAGCGCAGCGCCTCGCCCTCCGCCGCGGCGACCGCCCGGCCCAGCTCCTCCCGTAGATCCCTGATCACGCTCGTCAACTCGATCACACCGTGCCCCTTGCGCTCCCTGGCTTCTCAGCCGTTCTCCGTCGCATCTCTGCAACCATGACCGGACACGCTGCAGAGCAGATGAAATTCCGATGATGTGCGAAAGCGGGGCTCCTCCATGGACAGCGAACCTCCCGAGCAGCTCCGGATCGCGGTGCTCGGGCCGTTACGGGCGTGCCGGGCCGGAGCACCGCTGGATCTGGGGCCCGTCAAACGGCAGGCCGTGCTGGCCGCGTTGCTGCTCCGACGGGGGGCCGTGGTGAGCCATGAGCAGCTGATGTACGGAGTGTGGGGGGCGGAGCCACCCGCATCCGGCCACAAAGTGCTGGCCAGTCACGTCAACCCGCTGCGCCGGGCGCTCGACGCAGACGGCACCCGCCATACGGAGTCGGTGATCCGCAGTGGAAAGGGCTGGTACCGCTTCGCCGTCGACGGGGTCCGGCTCGATGTGGCGGACCTGACCGAGCGGGGCGTTGAGGCGCGGCGCACGAAGGCGTCCGGCGAGCTGGCCAGGGCTGTCGACCAACTGTCCTCGGCCCTCGCACTGTTCCGGGGCGAGCCCCTGGCCGGCCTGCCGGGTGTGTTCGCGCAGGCCGAGCGGGAGCGGCTGTTGGAGCGCCAGCGAGGGCTCCGGCTGGACAAACTCGAGTGCCTGGTCCTGCTCGGCCGGTTCGGTGATGCCCTGGACGACCTCACGGTCCTCTCCCCCTCCGACCGGTACGACGAGTCGCTCCTGGCACTGCGGATGCGGGCCCTGTACGGCTGTGAACGCCAGGCGGAAGCGCTGAACGCCTATCAGGGCATGCGCGTACGACTGCGTGACGAGCTCGGCGTCGATCCGGGGGGAGAGCTCCACCGGCTGTACGAAGCGGTGCTGCGCCGCGACGACGAACACCTGCTCGGTCCGGTCGCTGCGCACTCCGCCGCGCATCCCGCCCGGCCCCGGACCCGCCGCACCGTCAATGAACTGCCGGGCGACGCCGGGCAACTCGTCGGCCGGGAGGCCGAGCTCGCTCAGCTGACCGAGGCTTACGCACCCGGATCCGTGTCGATCGTGACGGTGGACGGTACGGCCGGTGTCGGCAAGACCGCGCTCGTCGTACGCGCGGCCCGTGAGCTCAGCGACCGGTACCCGGACGGCAGCCTGTTCGCTGACCTGCGCGCGCACAGCACGCAGCGGCGGCAGACCCCCGAGCAGGCACTGCAGCGCCTGCTGCGCTCCCTGGGCGCAGCCAAAGGCGAGTTGCCGAGCGACCTCGAAGAACTCACCGCCGCATGGCGCGCGGCGACCAGCCCGCTGCGGCTGCTCCTGGTACTGGACGACGTCCTGGACGCCGACCAGGTGCGACCGCTGCTGCCCGCAGGAGCGGGAAGCAGGGTGCTGGTGGCCGGCCGCCGACGGCTGCCCGAACTGGACGCGGACCGGCGGGTCACCCTGGAGCCGCTGAGGAGCGGGGGTGCGGTGCTGCTGCTCACGCACATCATCGGAGAGGAGCGCGCGAGCCGCGAGCCGGAGGCGACGCGTCAGCTGGTCGCGCTGTGCGACGGGCTGCCGCTGGCACTGCGCATCGCCGGGTCGCGGCTGCAGAACCGCGGCACCTGGACGGTGGAGTACCTGGTGGGCCGCATGACGGGCGACGAACGCCGACTCGGTGAACTGAGCATCGGGGACCGCAGCGTCGAGGCGGCCTTCCGGCTGTCGTACGACCAGCTCGCACCCGACCAGCAGCTCGGATTCCGCGCCCTGGGCCAGGCACCGACGGTCGAGTTCGATGTGCTGGCGCCGGCGGCCATGCTCGGCCGGCCGCCCCATGACACCGAGCAGGTCCTGGAAAGCCTGGTCGACGCGAACCTTCTGCAACAGCCGCGTCCGGGCCGCTACCGATTGCACGATCTGGTGCGCGTGCACGCACGGCGCCTCGCGGAAGCCCTTCCCGCCGAGGCCGCCGACACACGCACGGCCGCCCTGCGCCTCTACCTGGACGCCGCCCGGATCGCCAGTGACTGGGGCCTCGCCACCGGTTTCCCCACTGGACCCCAACCCTCCGGAGCACCGTTCGCGAACTGGAAGGACGCGGAGATCTGGCTGGACGCGGCCGGTGGAGAGCTCGCCGACGTCGTCGGGCACGCCGTAGGTCTCGGCGAGGTCGACTACGCGTGCTGGATCGCCGAGGCGCTGGTCGACTACTTCACGCGGCAGGGCCGCTACCACGAGTGTCAGACCGCTCTCGAGATCGCACTCACCCGCGTGGACGAGTCCACCGACCCGCGGATGGCCCTCGCCCTGCGGAACTGCCTCGCCTACACCGGCGTGTACCAACGCCGGTACGCGCAGTCGCGGGCCCTGTTCACCGAGGCGCTCCACCTCAGCCGGCGCGACCGCGACCAGGCCGAGGAGGTCCGGGCCCTCATCGGGCTGGCGTCCGTCGAGGTGAGTGTGGGCGAGGCCGACCAGGCGATCTCCCGTGTCACCGAGGGGCTGGGCCTGTCCCGGCCGCCGCACAACGAGTGGGTTGCCTCGATCGCATTCGTCATCCAAGGCCTCGCCCACCAGTTGCAGCGACGGAACGAGGAGGCGCTGGCCTGCTTCGCCGAGGCCCGTACCCACGCCGACAGGAGCCGCAGACCGCGCCTGCTCGGCAGGGTCCTGAGCTTCGCCGCCGACATCCACCTCCGCCTCGGCCAGTACGCCGAGGCCAAGAGCCTGCTCCGCCAGGCAGTCCACCTGGTCGAGGAGGCCGGGGACGTCTTCCTCTGCGCGCGCGGCCTGACCAGGCTGGGCACGGCAGAGCAGGGCGAGGGTGATCCGGGCGCGGCCGTGGCCCTCCACCACCAGGCCCTGATCCGGCACCAGCTGCTGTCCCCGCTCACCGAACCCGCATACGAATGGCTGGAGATGGACATCCGCTCGCGGCTGGGCCACGCCTACCTGGCGACGGGCCGCATCCAAGAGGCGCTCGGGCAGTTCCAGGCCGTACTCAAGGTGCCGGGCGCCCGTGGGCCGCGCTGACGGCGGGTCGGATAGACCCCGCCCGGCGCCGGAAGCAGAGTTTCACGATCGTCGTCGGCGGCTGCGGCGGCGGCGGCCAGTTTCTGACGCGATTTCATGCAAGACACTTCAGAGTCTCGAAGTCCGGCGGCTACCGTGCCTACGAGGACCCTTTCAACGCGGGGGTGGCATGGATCCGATCGTCGTGACGGCAGGGAGCGCGCTGGTCGGCGCGATGGCGACCGATGGCTGGCAACAAGCTCGGGCTGCCGTCGTGGACTGGTGGCGGAGGCGACGCCCGGACGCGGCCGACGACGTCGGATCCGAACTGGAGACACTGCGTACTCAAGTGCTGGGTGCGCGGGAGCAGAGCGACGAGGACACTGAGCAGGCCCTGACCGGCGCCTGGCGCCTGCGGTTGCAGCAGCTACTCAACGAGGATCCCGCGCTCGCCGGCGAACTGCGGCGGTTGCTGGACGAACACCTGACTCCGGTGCTGTCGGATGGCGAGGCGGCCCCAGGCCGGCCGATCACCATGAAGGCGGAGGCCCACGACAGCTCCCGGGTGTTCATGGCCGGACGGGACCAGCACATCACCGGCTCGTGAGCGCCGGGGCGGGTGATCCCGATGCATCCGGAGCCCGGTTGGAGGGGCATGCTCACGGCGAGTCCCGGGTGTTCATGGCCGGGCGGGACCTCTACCAGACGGTCCACACCAGCCCCGCGCCGGAGGCGATCACCGCGCTGCGCACGTTGCCGCGGGATGTGGCGCTGTTCACCGGGCGGGAGGACGAGCTGCGCCAGCTCCTCCAGACGGCAACGCCCGGAAGGACAGTGGCTATCCACACCGTCGACGGCATGCCCGGGGTGGGCAAGACCACTCTGGCCACCCATGCGGCCCACCTGCTCGCCGACCGCTACCCCGACGGACAGCTGTACATCCGACTGCACGCCCACACTCCCGGCCAGCGCTCCGCCGACCCCGCCGACGTTCTGGCCGCTCTGCTGACGAGCATCGGTGTCAGGCCGCAACAGCTGCCGGACGGCCTGGAGGCGCGCGCCGCGTTATGGCGAGACCGTCTTGCCGGCCGGCGTATGGTCATAGTCATGGACGACGCGGAGAACACCAACCAAGTCGAGCCTCTCCTGCCGGGTTCCGAAGGGTGCCTGGCCATCATCACCAGCCGCCGGCGCCTGGCCGCCTTGGACGGCGCGGTGCCACTGTCCTTAAGCGTGATGCCGCCCGACGATGCGGCGTCGCTGTTCATTCGGCTCACTCACCGAACCCCACCAGGTCCCGGGCCCGAGCGTGACGCAGTCGACGAAGCGGTCCGGCTGTGCGGCTTTCTGCCGCTGGCCATCGCCCTGCTCGCCGCGCGCCTCGCCCAGCATCCCACCTGGAGCATCGCCGAGTACACCGCGGACTTCGCGGCTGCTCAGGACCGGCTCGGCGAACTGGAGGCCGGTGACCGGGCCGTGGCCGCCGCCTTCGACCTCTCCTATCGTGAACTGCCGGCCGATCGGCAGTGCTTCCTGCGCCGCCTGGGCCTGCACCCCGGACATGACATCGACGTCTACGCCGCCGCCGCCCTCGACGGCGTGCCGATCGCCCAGGCCCGTCGGCACCTCAGCGCCCTGTACGCGAACCATCTTGTCGACGAGCCCACCCGCGGCCGCTACCGACTGCACGACCTCATCCGGGAATACGCACGCTCACTGGCGGAGCAGGACCCAGCCGAGGACCGTGCCCAGGCCGTCGGTCGGCTGTTCGCCTACTACCAGCACACCGCCGAAGCCGCAGACCGTCAGTACGCCGACGCACGTCGGCCCGACACCCCGGCCGTGGCCGAGCCCCCACCGGCCGCACCGGGCCTGGCGGGCCGCGAGCAGGCGCTGGCCTGGATGCGCGCCGAACGGGTCAACCTCCTGGCCTGCACCCAGTACGCCGTCGCGCACGCACGGCACTCGGACGTCGTCCGCTTCACCCTCGCCGTGAACGTCTTCCTCCGGCTGGAGGGCCCCTGGCACCAGGGCATCTCCCTGCTCGGAACCGGCATCTCGGCCGCACGCCTCCTCGGCGACCGTCTGAGCGAGGCCAATGCCCTGTGGAGTCTGGGGTGGATGCAGCGCGTGACGGGGGACTATCCCGCAGCGGCCGATCTGGCGGGGCAGGCGCTCGCGCACTACCAGTCCCTCGGGGAACCCCTCGGCGAGGCCAACACGTTGCGCGATCTGGGCCGGGTCCGGCGGATGACGGGGGACTATCCCGCAGCGGCCGATCTGGCGGAGCGGGCACTCGCCCACTACCAGTCGCTGGGCGACCGCCTGGGTGAAGCCAACACCCTGTGGGATCTGGCCTGGGCGCGGCGGATGACCGGGGAGTACGAGGAGTCGGCGGCCCGGGCGGAACAGGCACTGGCGCTGTATCGCTCCCTCGGCGCACGTCTGGGCGAGGCCAACGCCCTGTGGGATCTGGGGTGGGTCCGGCGTCTGACCGGTGACGGTCCAGCGGCGGTGGACCTGACGGAGCAGGCGCTGACGCTGTACCGCTCCCTGAGTGACCGGCTCGGAGAGGCCAACGCCCTCTGGAGTCTGGGAGAGGCCAAGCGTCTGACGGGGGATCATCAAGCAGCGGTCGAGCTGGAGGAACGGGCCCTGGAGCTCTACCGCGCCCTCGATGTTCGGCTGGGCGAAGCCCACACGCTGCGGGACCTGGGCCGGCTGCGGCGTCTGACCGGCGACTTCCAGGCGGCGGCCGAGATGACCGAGCAGGCGCTGACGCTGTTCCGGTCCCTGGGCGACCGGCTCGGCGAGGCTGAGGTGCTGAACAGCAAGGGGGCGCTCCTGGCGGAGACCTCCACGGCGTACGAGGCCCTCGACCAACATCGCCAGGCCCTGCGGATCGCGCGCCAGGTGCACAGCCCGTTGGAAGAGGCACGCGCGCTCGAAGGCGCTGCCCGGTGCGCGGCACGCACCGGCGCGCTGCCGGCTGCACGTGCCGAGCTCCGCGAGGCCGTAGGCATCTACCAGCGCATCGGCGCTGCCGAGGCGCCCTCGGCCGGGGCGTACCTGACATCCCTGTAAGACGCTTCCGGACTTCGGGCTGTGGGGCTCGTAGCTGTCCACCATGACGCCCGGTGAGCAGCCAGGCGGAGCGGATCGGGCACCCGTCTGGTCCTCGATCGCCCGGCTGTCGAGAAAGGTCCGTGGTGAGGGCCGCGTTGGCGACCAGGGCGTCGCGGGGTAGCACCCCGAGGTCGTGGGCCGCAGTGCGGGCGGCGCAGATCTGCGCGGGCCGGGTGAGTACGTCGCCGAGGCCGGGTGGGGCATCGCCGATCGGTGATCCAGGCGCCGGCCGTCAAGGAGTTCCCTCACGAGGTGGGCGACCGGGAGGCCCGCCCGATCGGCCCGGCCGACGTCCAGGACGGTGACGATGGGGCGACTGTGCGCCCGCATGTGGCCGATGGGCCCGACGTCGTGTCGGGCCCATCGGTAGTTTCACGGAGCACCCTCGGCGGGGTTCAGCGGCACAGGGCGGTGTCCACGGCGCGGTCGAGGTTCATCCGGCCCGCCTCGTCGGTGAGCTGCATGGTGACCGCGACGTTGGTGGCGCGGCCGTCGTCGGTGGCGCCGCCCCGGGTCTCGTACCCCGGGAAGCTGCCGCCGTGGCCCCAGGAGAGGCCGCCGCACGGCAGCGGCCTGCTGACGAGTCCAAGTCCGTAGCGGGCGCCGGGGCCGAAGGTCGCTTCGGCGGGGACGGTCGAGCGCATCTGGGCGAGTTGGGCCGCGGGCAGGAGGCGGCCAGCCAGGAGTGCGCTGAAGAAGCGGTTGAGGTCGGAACTGGTGGAGATCATCTGGCCTGCCGCCCAGCCCCAGGAGGGATCGATCTCCGTGATGTCGCGCAGCGGGGCGTCCGCCGATTCCTGGTAGTAGCCGTGGGGGTGGGGCTCCCGGATGCTCGCGTCACCGGGGGCGGGGAAATAGGTGTGGCGCAGCCCGATGCGCTTGATGATGCGCCGGTCGATCTGCTCGGCCAGGGGGCGGCCGGTGACCTTCTGGACGATCAGGCCGGCGAGGACGTAGTTGGTGTTGCTGTACTTCCAGCGGGTCCCGGGGGCGAAGTCGGCCGGGTGTCGGAGGGCTGTGGCCAGCAGTTCGTGGGGGGTGTAGTAGCGGACGTCGACACCGAGGTGGTTGCTGTAGTTGGGGAGACCGCTGGTGTGCTGGAGGAGCTGGCGGACGGTGATGCGCCGTCCGTCGATCCCCTCGCCGCGGACGAGGCCGGGCAGGTAGGTGTCGACGGTGGCGTCCAGGTCCATCCTCCGTTCGGCGACGAGCTGGAGGACGACGACCGCGACGAAGGTCTTGGTGTTGCTGCCGATCCGCACCTGCCCGTCGACGGGTACCGGGGCACCGGTGGCCAGGTCGCCGAGCCCCGCGGTGTAGGTGCGGGTGCGGCCGTCACGGTCCTGGACGCTCGCCAGCGCGGCGGGTATCCCGTCGTCGCGCACCAGCGTGTTCAGGGACTGCTGGACGGCGTCCGGCCCGGCGGCGGAGGCAGAGGCGGAGGAGGAGGCGGAGGAGAAGGAGGAGGCGGCGGCGGGCGGGGCGAGGGCGCCCAGTGTCATGACGCCGATGGCCATCGCGGCTGCGGCGGGCCGGGCCCTTCGCCGCGGGTCCTGCTGCCGGCCAACCGAGCGGAGCCTTTGCCTTGTCCGTGCACGCATGAGTCAACTCCTGGGGAATCGCTGGTTCGTCGTTCGAGGGGCCGGGCGGCCGGGTCGCCGGGCCGGGCGGCCGGATGTCTGCTTCATCCGCACAGCGCCCTGTCCACGGCGTCCTTCACGTGCTGCGTGGCCGCCTCGGCCGTCGGGATGGTGGTGACCGCGACGTTCACGGCGCGACCGTCGTCGGTGGCACCGCCCCGGGTCTCGTACCCCGCGATGTCGCCGCCGTGGCCCCAGTAGACGCCGCCGCACGACAGCGGCCTGCTCGTGAGCCCCAGCCCGTAACGGAGGCCGGAGGTCCCGGCGGGGACGGTCGTGCGCATCTCGGCGAGCTGGGCCGCCGGGAGGAGGCGGCCGGCGAGGAGTGCGGTGAAGAAGCGGTTGAGGTCGGAGTTGGTGGAGATCAGCTGGCCTGCGGCCCAGCCCGCGGAGGGGTCCATCTCCGTGAAGTCGCGCAGCGGTCCGTCCGCCGGGTTGCGGTGGTAGCCCTGGGGGTGCGGCTCACGGACGGTCATCTCTCCGGGGGCGGGGAAATAGGTGTGGCGCAGCCCGATGCGCTTGATGATGCGCCGGTCCATCTCCTCGGCGAGGGGACGGCCGGTGACCTTCTGGACGATCAGGCCGGCCAGGACGTAGTTGGTGTTGCTGTACCCCCACGTCGTCCCCGGAGCCGCGTCGGCCTTGTACCGGAGGGCGATGTCGAGCAGCTCGCGGGGCTCGAAGTACCGGTTCCTGATCTCGTCGTCGTCGACGTGGATGCCGTACTCGGGGAGTCCGCTGGTGTGCTGGAGGAGCTGGCGGACGGTGATGCGCCGTCCGTCGATCCCCTCGCCGCGGACGAGGCCGGGCAGGTAGGTGTCGACGGTGGCGTCGAGTCCGATCTTCCCTTCGCCGACCAGCTGGAGGACCACGACCGCCGTGAACGCCTTGGTGTTGCTGCCGATCCGTACCTGGCCGTCCGTGGGCACCTTCGAGCCGGTGGTCAGGTCGCCGACTCCTGCGGTGTAGGTGCGGGTGCGGCCGTCACGGTCCTGGACGCTCGCCAGCGCGGCGGGTATCCCGTCGTCGCGCACCAGCGTGTTCAGGGACTGCTGGACGGCGTCCGGCCTGGCGGCAGCAGCAGCGGGGGCGGCGGAATCGGAGGCGGGGGCGGCATCGGAGGCGGCGGGCGGGGCGAGGGCGCCCAGCGTCATGACGCCGATGGCCACCGCAGCCGCGGCCGACACGGCTCGTCGCCGCCTGCCGCCCTGTTGCCGGGTGGAGGAACGGAGGCCCTGCCGGGTTCGAGTACGCATGGTCAACTCCTGGGGAATCGTTTGGTCGTGGCACGATCCTGGTTTCCAGGGCTCCCTGAACGCATCGCGGGAAGGTGGGAGAAATCGCTCCCCCGATCGGGGGAGGCTGCCGGTGGACTGCCCGGCGATACTGGCGACCATGATCAGGGGACTCCGGCCGCTGCTGCGCGGCTCCACGTATTCGGGTGTGCTGTTCGCCTATTGCGGCGCTCTGGCGAGCCTTCCGCTGCTGCCCCTCGCCCTGTTGCCGGCGCTCTCGTGGCGATCCGCACCCGAGGGCGTGCAGCTCGCCCTGGTCCTGCTGGTCTGGGCGGTACTGGTCGGCGCGGTCGGACTGGCGCGCCCGGTCCGGCGGGCGCTGGTGGTGTCCGCCCGCCGACTGCTGCGGGTGCCACTGCCGAACCCGGTGGCCGGCCGCCGGAACTCCGGCTCCCCCGGCCTCGACCGCTGGCGGACCCCGCTCTGGCTGGTGCTGCACGTGGCCGTCGGGTGGACGGGGGCGCTGGCGAGCGGGGTGCTGTTCATCATGGGCCTCTCCCTGCCGGGGAACTGGCTCGGCGGCGAGGCGCGAGCGAGTCTGTTCGGCACGTCGGTCCGGGTGTCGGGCGGGTGGAGCTGGGTGGTGGCGGCCGTGTGCATCCTGCTGGCGGTGGCCGTCTGCGTACTGGTGACGAAGTCCCTGCGGTGGTCGGCACCACGGCTGCTGGGGCCGTCGGCGGCCGAACGGCTCGCGCTGGCCGCCGAGCGGGAACTGCTACTGGCCGAACGCAACCGGATCGCCCACGAGTTGCACGACTCGATCGGGCACACGCTGACGGCGGCCACCATCCAGGCGGCGGTGGCGGGCGAGGTGCTCTCCGCCGACCCGGCGGCGGCGCGGGCCGCCATGCGCAGCATCGAGGAGTCGACGCGGGCCGCGCTGGAGGACCTGGACTACGTACTCGGAGTGCTGCGCGAGGAACAGTCGGGGACGGCGCCCACCCGGACCCTGGCCGACCTCCCCGAGCTGTTGGACCGCCTGCGGCACGCGGGCGCGGTGGTGGAACCGGAGCTGTCGGGCGAGCTGACACAGGTGCAGGGGACGCTCTCGCGCGCGGCGTACCGGATCCTCCAGGAGGGGCTGACGAACGCGCTGCGCCACGGGGCGGGCGGCCCGATCGGGGTCCGGGTGGCGGCCGGGCCGGACGGACTGGACCTCACGGTGGTCAACCGAACCGGGGCACGGACGGGCCCGGGCCCGGGCACCTTCCCGACCTCGGGCCACGGCCTGCCCGGCCTGGCCGAGCGCGTGCGGCTGCTGCACGGTGAGTTCCAGGCCGGCCCGGACGGGACGCAGCACTGGCGGCTGTCCTGCCGGCTGCCGGCACGGGCGTCGGCGTGAGCGGATCCGACGCGGGCGAGAGCACGGCCCTGCCTGCCGTCACCAGCCCCTCCGTCACCCTCCTGATCGCGGACGACGACGAGGTCACCCGCAGCGGCCTGCGCATGCTGCTCGCCGCACAGCCGGGGATCACGGTGGTCGGCGAGGCCGCCGACGGCGTCGAGGCGGTCGAACGGGCGAGGATCCTGCGACCGGACGTGGTCCTGATGGACGTCCGGATGCCGCGTCTCAACGGGATCGAGGCCACCCGCCAACTCGTCGCCGAAGCGGCCGGACCGTCGAAGGTCGTGGTGATCACCACCTTCGAGAACGACGGTTACGTCACCGCCGCCCTCAGCGCGGGCGCCAGCGGCTTCGTCCTCAAACGCCTCCCGGTCCGTCGGATCGCCGAGGCGGTCCGGGTGGTGGCGGCGGGCGAAGCGGTCCTCTTCCCGGCCGCACTGGGCCGCATGGTCACCCCCCGCCCGCTGGGCTCCGCCGAAGCCCTGCCGCAGGCCGCCCTGACCGGCCGGGAGGAGGAGGTGCTGCGCCTGATGGCCACCGGGCTCTCCAATCCGGAGATCGCGGAGTCCCTCACGGTGAGCCTGGAGACGGTCAAGACCCACGTTGGAAATGTGCTGACCAAGCTCGGCGCGCAGAACCGGACCCATGCGGTGGTGATCGCGTACGAGTCCGGCCTGGTGGTCCCGGGCTTCGCCGGCTGACCGGCTTCAGTACGGGCCACGCCGTAGCTCCGCCTTGCGGTCCACGCTGGCGCGATCTCCTGATCGCCCTCCACGACGCGAATGTCCACGGTCACTACGCATATCGCTGCCAATGACGACCGTTCCTCGTCCGTGAGCAGGAGTGAGACGCCCTCGGCGGGTCGATGCACTTTCGCTACGGGATGTGCGCTCCCGCACCACGCTCGTAGCGTGGACGCACTGAGGAGCCCACCTCGTCTCCCCCGCCGGGGGGAGGATCGGAACAGGGCCGGGGCACGAGAGGTCTCGGCTGAAGGGAGGTGTTATCTCCGCTCGCACGACTCCCACAGCATCCGCAACAACCGACGCGTTCCAGACCAGGGCAACCGGGCCCGGGACACAGCCGAGAGGAACGGTGAAGGCATGCCCGATATCAGGTCGGAGTGGGTCGTCGCCCCCGACGCGGGACGGCCGGAGGGCCGGTCCTGCCTTCATCTCGCCGAGGTCGCCGAAAGGGCCGGGACCGCGACCGCCGAGACCTTGCGCACCGGCGGCATCCCGGATTCCGGATGCGCTCAGTGCCGGGCCGTGGGGCAGCGGTGGGTACATCTGCGGTTCTGTCTGAGCTGCGGGCACGTGGGCTGCTGCGACAGCTCGCGCGGTCAGCACGCCTGGGTCCACGCCGAGACGACCGGCCACCCTCTGGCCAGCTCCGCCGAGGACGGCGAGGACTGGGCGTGGTGCTACGTGGACGAGCTGTTCCTGGTCCCGGTCCGGCGCTCGGACGGCGGCCGGCCGCCCCGCTGAACGCCCTCCATTCCCCCGGCGCGCTCGCCAGGACGTCCGCCGCTTCCAGCAACTGCCCCAGTCCGGCCGCGCGGGCGGTCGCGCCGTGCTGGGTCCGGCTGGTGCCCGAGTGCGCGCATCACGGGTGGGGACGTCTCGTACCGTTCCCGCTCCCGCAACCACCCGGGCTGGCACGCCCCGGCTGCGGCACGGTCGGCCCCGCACCCGTCCCCGTGCCGGTACGGGCCGAGCCAGGGCCAGGGCCAGCTGCGAGGAGACCGGCTTCCGGCGCACCGCAGGCAGCGAGAGATCCTTGCGGCCCCCTCACGCCGTTCGCCCCGCGCGCGATGCGCCCATTGGGTGGATCGGCGGGCCGTGCTGCCTGAGCCGATCGCCCGACGGGGACGGATGGCCCTGGCGGTCACTGGAACGCAGTCGAGCGCATCCGTCGGCCCGGTGCACGCGGAAAGGGTGACAGCACCACTTCACGACACGGAGGACTGGATGCACGCGAAGTCGGTTGCTCGATACTCGGCCACAACCCCCCAACTGCAGGATGCACCTGCGTCTGCGTCCATGGCGACGGCCGGCGTCGAGGTGTCCACGGACACCGTCGATCGGGACGTGGCCGCTGCCGTCACCCGGGAACTGGAACGCGTCTTTTCCGAGTTCGTCGCGTACAGCCGGTCGCTCGACGGTGTCTTCGCCAGCGACGTCGCGGAGCGACTGGCCGCCTTCACCCTCGACGGCGGCTCGCGGACCCGGCCCCGGTTCCTCTGGTGGGCCATGCGAGCCTGCGGCGGTACGGACCTCCACGTGCCCGTGGCCCTGCGCATCGGCGCGGCGCTCGAACTCGTACAGAGCTGCGCCCTCATCCACGACGACGTGATGGACCAGTCGGCCCTGCGCCGCGGCCGGCCCTCCTTCCACGCGCAGATCGCGCTCCAGTACCCGGCGGCGGTGCCCCTGCCGGAGCCCGGCGCGTCGCCCTTCGCGCTGTCGGCCGCGGTTCTCGCCGGCGACCTCGCACTGTCCTGGGCGGACGACCTGGTCGCAGGGGTCGACCTCGGCCCGCCCGTACGGACGGACGTCCTGCGGATCTGGCGGGCCATGCGGACGGAGATGGTGGCCGGGCAGTACCTCGACCTGCTCGGTCAGGCCACCTCCTCCCGCTCCGCCGTCCAGGCCATCCGTACCGTCTGCCTGAAGACGGCCCGCTATACCGTGGAACGGCCCCTGGCCCTGGGCGCGGCGCGGGCCAGCGCCGACGACGCCACCGCCCAGGCCCTGAACGCCGCCGGCCGGTGCGCCGGCATCGCCTTCCAACTCCGCGACGACCTGTTGAGCGTTTTCGGCGACCCCGAGGTGACTGGCAAGCCCTCGGGTGACGACATCAGCTCCGGCAAGGCGACGTACCTGCTGGCCCTGGCCCATGCTCGGGCCCGGGCCACCGGTGCCACCGACGTCATCAACCTCCTCCAGGACTGCCGGGGGAACTCCCCCCTCTCCGGGCCTGCCTTGTCCTCGGTCCGCGAGGCCCTGCAATCCACCGGAGCTCCGGCACAGGTCGAACGGCGCATCGAGCGCCTGGTGCGCGCATCCGAGCGGCACCTCGCCGCGGCGCGCCTGCACGGCCCCGCCACCCGGCACCTCGCCGGACTCCTCAGACAGGTCGCGTCCCCTCCGCGACAGGCTGCCACCGCCGCCGCAACTGCAGCGGCCGACGGCCACGGGGGTGCCCGATGAGAACGATCACCGGGCGCACCGATCACGTGGTGGTCGTCGGCGCCGGACTCGCGGGCCTCTCCGCCACCCTCCATCTCCTCGGCGCGAACCGCCGCGTCACCGTCGTCGAACGCGACCTGCTCCCCGGCGGCCGGGCCGGCCTCATCGAAAGCGGCGGCCACCGCTTCGACACCGGCCCCACCGTGCTCACCATGCCGCACATCCTGGAGGAGGCCTTCGCCGCGGTGGGCCAGAAGATGTCCGACCGACTGACCCTTCACCCCCTCCACCCCGCCTACCGCGCCCGGTTCGCGGACGGCAGCGACCTCAACGTCCACACCGGAGCCGAGGCCATGGAGGCAGAGGTCGAACGCTTCGCCGGCGGCCGGGAAGCAGCCGGCTACCAGCGCCTGCGCCAGTGGCTGCACGACCTCTACCGAGCGCAGATGGGCCGCTTCATCGAAGCCAACTTCGACTCGCCCCTCTCACTCCTGCACCCGGACCTGGCCCGGCTCGCCGCGCTGGGCGGATTCGGCCGTCTCCAGTCGAAGATCGGCCAGTTCATCAAGGACGAGCGGCTGCAGCGCGTCTTCTCCTTCCAGGCCCTCTACGCGGGCGTCCCTCCGGCCCGCGCGCTGGCCGCCTACGCCGTCATCGCCTACATGGACACCGTCGCCGGGGTGTACTTCCCCGAAGGCGGCATGCATGCCGTACCGACCGCCCTGTCCGAGGCCGCCGCCGGAGCAGGCGCCACCCTTGTGTACGGGCAGACCGTCACCCGCCTGGAGCGCACCGGTGACCGGATCACCGCCGTCGTCACCGACCGGCAGCGCATCCCCTGCGACGCGGTCGTCCTCACCCCGGACCTGCCCGTCGCCTACCGGCTGCTCGGCGACCGCCCCCGCCGTCCGCTCGCCCTGCGCCACTCCCCGTCGGCCGTCGTCCTGCACACCGGCACCGACCGCACCTGGCCCGAACTGGCCCACCACACCATCTCCTTCGGCGCCGCCTGGAAGCAGACCTTCCACGAACTCACCCGCACCGGCCGCCTGATGAGCGACCCCTCCCTTCTCATCACCCGGCCCACCGCCACCGACCCGGGCCTCGCCCCGCCGGGAAGACACACCCACTACGTACTCGCTCCCTGCCCCAACACCGCCGTCGGCCCGTCGGCCGCCTCCTGGAGGGACCTCGGGCCCCGCTACCGCGACAGCCTGCTGCGCGAGCTGGAGCGCCGCGGCCTGACCGGCTTCGAGGACTCCATCGACACCGAGATCCTGGTCACCCCCGCCGACTGGACCGCCCAGGGCCACGCGGCCGGCACCCCCTTCTCCGTCGCGCACACCTTCCCCCAGACCGGCCCCTTCCGTCCCCGCAACCTCGTACGCGGCGCCGCCAACGCGGTACTCGCCGGCTGCGGCACCACCCCGGGGGTCGGCGTCCCCACCGTCCTGATCTCCGGGCGCCTCGCCGCAGCCCGCATCACCGGCCTGCCGGGCCACGTGACCGCGGCGCCCCTTCCCGCAGCGACGAAAGGCGACCCCGCATGACGCGACGCGAACTCGACGCCGCCGCCATCACCGACCCCGCCCTACGGGCGGCCTTCGACCGCTGCCGCCGCCTCAACGCCCGTCACGGCAAGACGTACTTCCTCGCCACGCGGCTGCTGCCCGCCTCCCGCCGCCCCGCCGTGCACGCCCTGTACGGCTTCGCCCGGCTCGCCGACGACATCGTGGACGACCTGTCCGCCCCCGCGGCGCCCGGCGACCGTGCCCGACGCCTCCAGGCCCTCTCGCACGACCTCCGCACGGCGATGGAAGGCGGCCCCGGTAACCACCCCGTCGTCACCGCCGTGGCCCACACCGCGCACCGCTACCGCATTCCCCACAGCCACTTCGACGACTTCCTCACCTCCATGCGCAGCGACCTCACCGTCACCGACTACGCCACCCTGGACGCCCTGCGCTGCTACATGCACGGATCCGCCGCCGTCATCGGCCTCCAGATGCTCCCCGTACTGGGCCACACCACCCCCAGGGAGGAAGCCGCTCCGCACGCCGCCGCGCTCGGGGAGGCGTTCCAGCTCACCAACTTCATCCGCGACGTCGGCGAGGACCTCGACCGCGACCGCGTCTACCTGCCCGCCGACCTCCTCGCCGCCGAGGGCGTGGACCGGGACCTGCTGGCTTGGAGCAGACGCACCGGCCGCCGCGACCCCCGCATCACCCGCGCCCTGCACTCGGCGGCCGCCCTCACCCGGCGGTTCTACGCGACGGCGCGACCGGGACTGGAAATGCTCGAACCCGTCTCCCGGCCCTGCGTGCGCACCGCCTTCGTCCTCTACGGGGAGATCCTCGACGCCGTCGCCCGTGACGGGTACGCCAGCGTCCACCGCCGCTCCGCAGTCCCCCTCACCCGGCGGGCGGCCGTCGCGGCGGCCGGACTGGCCAAGATCGCGGCAGTCCGCCTGAGGACCCCCACCGCCCTCGCCCTCAAGGAGCCCTCCCGATGAGCCCGCGAGCGCCCCGCCGCCGCCTCCCGGTCACCCTGCGCCGCGACCCGGTGGCCTGGCACCGGCAGGAGCCGACCTGGCGGGACGCCTCCCCCCGGCTCGTCGACGCCGCCCTCAAACGGGCGCAGGCCCGGCCCGGTGGCAACTGGTACGTCCTCGGCCCCAGCGCCGCCGTCCGCCCGGACGCCGGCTACGGGCGTACCGTCGAAGGCACGGAGATCGTGGCATGGCGCGCCGGCGACGGCGCCCTCGTCGCCGGCCCGGGCGCCTGCCCGCACCTGGGCGCCCCGCTGGCACAGGCCCCGGTCCGTTGTGGCACCCTGGTCTGCCCCTGGCACGGACTCGCCCTCCGGGGTGCCCCCTTCGCCGGCTGGAATCCCTACCCCGCACACGACGACGGCGTCCTCGCCTGGGTACGGCTGGACGACCACGGGGGCGAGGAACCCCTCGCCAGCCCTGCCGTGCCGCTCCGTCCGCCCGCAGCCGTCTCCCTGACCGCCGTCTACACCGCAACCGGCGTCTGCGAACCCGAAGACATCGTCGCCAACAGGCTCGATCCCTGGCACGGCGCGTGGTTACACCCGTACTCCTTCGTCGACCTGACCGTCCTCGACGACGGCGCCGAAACCGACGTCCTCACCGTGCGCGTCTCCTTCAAAGTGGCCCGGCGTGTTGTCGTGCCCGTGACCGCCGAGTTCACCGCCCCCGGCCCCCGCACGGTCGTCATGCGCATCACCGAGGGCGAAGGCGAGGGCTCCGTCGTCGAGACCCACGCCACCCCGCTGGGAACCGGCCGCGACGGCCGCCCCCGCACCCTTGTCACCGAAGCGGTCATCGCCGCCTCCCACCGCCCCGGCTTCACCCTCGCCCGCACCGCGGCACCCCTGCTGCGCCCGCTCATGCGGCGGGCGGCGGGTCGCCTGTGGCAGGACGACCTCGCCTACGCTGAGCGCCGCTGGGAACTGCGCAGCACCGGACGCTTCCCGGGCTGAACTGATCCGTGCGGTGCCGTGCCGGACGGTGGCGTGGCGTGGCGTGGCGTGGCGTGGCGTGCCGGATGGTCACGGCATCCGGGCCGGCCGCTGCCCGAGACCCGCCAGCGCCCGGCCCACGGCGGACCGGCCCCGTTCCGGCACCGTCCACAGCGTCTCGCCCCGCACCCCCCACCGTTCCAGCAGGGCGTTCGCCGCCAGGAAGCCGCTGGTGGCCGCCCGTTCCATCAGCGCGACCGGCAGCCCCGTACGCACCAGGTCACCGGCGACGACGACACGGGCATCGCCCGTGCGTACGGCGGGCCGGTCCTGGTAGCCGCCGACGGCGAACAGGGGACAGTCCTCGCGCCACTCGTGGCGGGAGTCGACGATCTCGGCGCGCGCCGTCTCCGGGTACACCTCGCGTAGCCGGCGCTCCAGCCGCTCCTCCACCTCCGGGCGCCGTTCCGCCGGATCGACGGCATACGCGTGCAGTTCCACCACCGACCCGCCGGTCCGCAACGCCCAGCGGTGCGCTTCGCCCTCCCAGCGGTCCAGGACGCTCACGTTGTCGAGGCCGCCGAAACCACTGGTGCCGAGGAAGCCGTGCCGCTCGCCCGCCACCGGGCGCGACAGCCACAGCCTCGACACCAGGAACGGCGGCGCCGTCCGCACCCCGGCGATCTGGGCCCGCCACTCCCGGTTCACCAGATCCGGTGAGGCGCCGACCAACTCGCGCAGCCCGCCGGGGTCCAGGGCCAGCACCACTCCGTCGTACCGCTCGCCCCTCGCTCCCGCGACGACCTCCACCCGGTCCTCGGGGAGGGGGGCCACCTCGCGCACCGCCGTGCCCGTTCGGATCTCTACGCCGAGCCCGCCCAGATACCGGGCCAGAGGGTCCCACAGGGCCTGCGGGAACGGTTCGCGCGGCACGTCGAACAGCAGCCCCTCGCTGGAGCCGAGGAAGTAGATGTGGAACATCAGCACGAGCTCCGCCGCCGACAACGTCGCCGGATCGGCGAAGAAACTCCGTGAGAAGACTTCGAAGGCCAGGTGGTGGGCCGCCTCCGGGAAGCGGATCGCTGCCAGGAACTCCGTGGCGCTCACCCCGTCCAAAGCGTCGTACACACCCGGAACGCCGACGTCCAGCAGAGGCAGGGCGGCGCGCGGATTCATCCGCGCCAGATCCCGCCAGCCGAAGGACGGACTCTGCGCCACAAATCCCAGGACGCTGAGCGGCGGAGTGCGCGGCACGCGCGCGAAGCCGTCCTGCCCGCCGTCGCGGTGCCGCAGCGGATAGTCCGCCAGTCCCGTCAGACCGTGTAGTCCGGGATCGGTACGACGCAACAGTGCCCGCAGGTTGTAGTACTGCCGGAAGAAGGCGTGGAAACCACGGCTCATCGTCACCTGCGACCCGTCCGCCAGCCGCGTCCGCCACCCCGCCAGCCGGCCACCGAGCTGCTCGTCCCGCTCGTACAAGGTGACGCGCACGCCGCGTTCGGCGAGCCCCGTCGCCGCCGACAGGCCGGCGATGCCCCCGCCCACCACGGCCACACGCGGCCCGTCCCGCTCGACGCGCACCCGCCCGCCCCGGGCGTCGAGGCGCCGGGCCAGCCGGTCCCGTCCCGGGTAGGCCCCGCTCACCCGGCGACCCGCCCGACGAAGGTGTGGGTGATGCCCGTCTGCCACCCCGGCAACGGCAGCACCCGTACGTCCGTGAAACCGGCGGCGCGCATCCGCGCGGCGAACTCCTGCGCCGTGTCGAAGCCGAGCACGCTGCGCCACAGGTGGTCGTACAGCCCCGCATCCCCGCCTGCCCGGCCCAGTGGCATGATCACCGTCCGGCACACGGCCGTCCACAGCGCCCGGTGCACCGGCTTCCCGCTGAGCGCGTACTCGTGTACGGCGATCCGCGCGCCCGGCGCCATCGCGGCGCGCACGGCGGCGAGCGTCAGATCGGGATCGGGTACGTTGCGCATGAGGTAGGCGGCGAACACGGCGTCGAAGGGCCCGTAGACGCCAGCCTCGGTGAGCCGGTCGGCCGACGCCTGCACGAAACGGACCCCGGCGGGCCACTTCTTGGCCGCGGCCCGCTCCAGCATGCCCCGCGAGGCGTCCACCCCGATGATCTCGGCCTGTTCCGCGGCCGACAGCAGCGCGGCCGTCGAGGCGCCGGTACCGCAGCCCAGGTCCAGGACGCGGGCGCCGCGGCCCTCGTCGGGCAGACGCAGCCGGCGGGCTGAGCGACGCAGATGTCCGTGGTAGCCGGGGCTCGCCGCGACCAGCAGGTCGTAGCGTGCCGCGGCGTGGTCGAAGGCAACCGACAGGGCGTCTTCGCGCAGCAGTGACATGACAGCCTTTCAGCGGCGCCCCGGCCCCGCGGCCGGGACGGTTCGGGGAAGCGACGGCAGTTCCAGCAGCGAGCGCAGCATGGGAACGACGGGCGTGCGCAGACCGATGCCGAAGTCCTCCCACGGCGTGGTCGCGCCGTCCAGGAACCGCAGCACCCGCTCGGCCGGCACGGACGAGAAGAGGTGGGTGAAGAAGGGGCCGCCGGCGACCCGGCCGGTGTCCAGCGCGCGCAGCAGCACCGCGTCCATCACACGGGCCCGGCGCCCGTGCACGGCCGGCACCCGGGCAGGGGAGCGGCCCGCGCGCACCGCCGCGGCGAGGTGGCGACTCTGGCGCTGGATCGCTGCGAAGGTGTAACCGGTGGACGGCCGGGTTGCCCCGCCGGCGGCTCCGACGAGGAAGACCCGGCGCCCGGCGCGGCGGGGGAAGCGGCCGTCGCTCATCGGGATCACCCCGTGCTCACGCTCCTGCACCGTGTAGTCGCCGAGGCCGAGGACCGACGCGCAGTAGTGGCGCAGGGCGCGTTCATAGGCCGCCTCGCACAGGGCGGCTCGGGAGAACTCCGTGTACTCGACCAGTGCCTCGTACCGGCTGATTGGCAACACGTAGCCGAAGGCGAGCCCCTGGGCCGGCTGGGGGAGACGGAAGTCCATCAGGGTCACCGCGTCGGGATCGAAAGCAGGGTCGGCCGTACGCACGAACCACCCCAGGAAATGCTGAAGCAGCGTGGTCCGCGCGGCCGGCAGCCGCCGCGGCGGCCGCGAGTCGAAGACCAGCCCCGACCGGAGCACCGAGGGCGCCCCCGACGCGTCGCGGCCACGGACCACCGCCCCTCCCCCGGCGTCGTGGGCCGACTCCACCGATACCCGCCGCACGTCGACCCCGTACGCGTCGAGCCGCTCCGCCATGGCCGCCTCGAACCGGTCAGACCTGAGCATCTTGTACCTCAGCGGTCCCAACGGCCGGTCGATCACCTCGCCGTCCGGGGCGTACACGCGCAGCCGGCCCCAACTCGCCGTCAGCAGGGCATCGTACGGACCGGCGTCGGCCTCCCAATAGCACCAGGTCCGGGCGGGCGAACGCAGCGGCCCCGGTGGGGGCTCGACCACGACCACGCGCGGCGCCGGTCTGCCGCCGGGGAGTGGCTTCGCGAGCCCGGCCGCCAGGGACAACCCGGCCGCCCCCGCCCCGACGACGGTCACATCAGCGTCCCATCTCACCTTCGGACTCCCGCCCTGTGCGCCAGCGACTCCTCTTCTGCGCCGGTCACCCCGGCGGATGCGGCATTGCCGCCCGGCACGGCCCGGGCGGGGATGCCGCGGCACGCGCCGCAGACCGTCGACGGACGCAAGCCGCGCTCCCCGGCAGACCCGACCTCCTCGTTCGAAGTGAGCGACAGAGTGATCCGCCATAGTGCACGCTGGCCGCATCACGCGCACCAACCGACGCGCCCACCGTCCCACGCCCGACCCACGCCCTCGCCCGCTTCGAACTCTCCACGGGCTTCGGCCTCGCCGTCTGCACGCACCGCGACCCGCGCGGCGTCCGGTGTCAGATGTCAGGTGCCCAGGACCCGTAGGGAAGCCCACAGTGCGGCCACTGCGGCGCAGAGGGCGGCCGGGGTGGCCAGCAGGCCGAGGCGGGTGAACTCGCCGAGGCTCACCCGGGGGCGGCCACGAACCTCGTCCCAGGATGACACCGCCGGTTTCCGCTCCCCATGCCGGGGGCCCGGCCCCCGGTCGGGGCGGTCGCCCGGCGGCGCGGGGTCAGCCCTTGCCGGATGCCAGGCTGTCGATCTTGCGTTCCAGGGTGGCGATGGACGCCTTCAGAGCAGTGATGTCTGATTTGTCCGCCGATTGTTCCGGTTCCGCCAGTTGCACCACCAGGGCTCCGCCCGGTTCGAGGACGACCTCCGTGGTTTCCGTGACGTCGTCGCCGCCCTGGTGGCGGACCGCCGCGTCGAGGTCGGCGCGGCGCAGGCCGTAGCGCTCGATGACCGCAGTGAGCCAGTGGCCGTCGCGGGCCAGGGTGGTGGGGGTGCCTTCCAGCAGGCGGCCCAGCCATTCGTAGCGGGCCGCCGCACGGACCACGACGGTGTTGACCGCCAGCAGTACGGCGGCCCCGAAGGCTGCTCCGACGACCGAGTTGTCCGGGCCGATGATGGCGTTCTGCATGACGTTGGCCAGCAGCAGCATGACCACCAGGTCGAAGGTGTTGAGCTGCGCCAGTTGGCGCTTGCCGGTGATCCGGAGCAGTACGAGGATCAGCACGTAGACCGCGACGGTCCGCAGCGCCTTCTCCAGGTATTGGATCTCGTTGTGCAGCAGGGGCGTGAACACGCTGTGGGCCGATTCCATCGAGGTCCACGCTGGCACATCGGGACACGGACCGCGCCCACCGACCCGCCGCACCCGCCGCACCCGCCCACCGCGCGAGGACCACGGCGGGCGGGCGGTACGACGACGCGGCCGGCCGGCCGGCGTTACGGCTTCGGCAGGACGCAGCCCGCGCGGTTCAGGTCGATCTTGTTGCCCGCGCCGATGCACGGGACGATGATGTACGTCTCCTGGGCGTAGTTGATGCCCTGACGGACGGTGACGTTGCCGCTCTCGTCCACCTCGCACGGGTTGTTGTCGGTGCAGCGCTCACCGTCCTCGTTGCCCGTGTTGTTGACGGCGACGACCTTGCCGGTCGTCGTGTCGATCACCGGGGAGCCCGAGGTGCCGCCGATGGTGTTGCAGGACGAGGTGTAGCGGACCGAGTCCTTCCAGGTCCACTCGCCCTCCTTGAGGCGGTACGCGAACCCGTCCACGTTGCAGCTGTAGGTCCGCTTCCAGTAACCGGACACGACCTTGATGGCCGAGCCCTGTACCGGGTGGGCGTCGTTGAGGGTGAGCGCGCCGATGCCGTACTGGCTCTGGATCTGTGCGTACGTCTTGGTGAGCTGGTAGATCGAGATGTCCGTGTCGGTCATCGTCGCGTACGCGATCTTGCTGGCCCGCAGCGTCCCGACCCTCGAACCCGCCCCGTTGAGCAGCGTGAACGAGCGGCTGGACGGCTGATCCTTGACGACCTCACCGGGTGCCGGGAAACCCGTCTCCAGGCAGTGGCCGTTGGAGAGGACGAGTGCGGGGTCGTTCGGCTGGGAGTTGGGCGTCCGGACGACGGAGCCGGAACAGTTGCTGAGCGCGACCGTCCCGGCGAAGTTCACGGTGACGGCCGCCGCGGCCTTGTCCTGGGGTGCCGAGGCCACGGCCGGGGCTGCCGCCGCTCCTATCAGGAGCAGCGAGAGCAGGGCGCCGACGAGAGGCTTGTTCATGTGGGGGTTCCCCTCTGATGACGATGCAACCGAAGATCCTCCGGTTGTCATGCGCATTGTTGGGATAGTCGCCTCAACTGGCAAGGCCGCCCGCCCCGTTGGCGTGCGTCACGTTCCGGCCATGATCAGCGCAACAGGCGCTCCCGCAGTCCGGCCGCCGTAGCGGACGTGATGCCGACCCGGGTGGCGAGATAGTTCGCCACGGAGCCGTAGCGCGTGGTCAGGTCGGCGAGGAAGAGGGAGAGGATCGTCGCCGGGGCACGGCCGTACGCGGGCCAGCGCATGGTGCGACCCGGGTTGGCCGCGTGCCAGTCGGCCGTGAGGCGGGCGGTGGCCCGCTCGGTGAGCGCGAAATCGGCCAGGATCTCCTCCTCGGGCACGTCGAGGAGCGTCAGGACGAACGCGGCGATCAGGCCGGTGCGGTCCTTGCCGGAGGTGCAGTGGAACACCGTCGGGCCCGGGCCGGCGGCGATCAGCTCGACGGCCCGGCGGATCTCCTCGACACCGTCCTCGGCCACCTCGGCGAACCGGTCGGCCAGATACCGCCAGGGGTCGACGGCGGGGTCGATCGCGGCCTGGTCGTACGGCCGGTGTTCGATGCTCAGGTTGGCGTACGTGAACCGCTCGACCTCCGGGACCCGGCCCTTCGCCTCGATCTCCCACGGGTAGCGCAGGTCGATGACGGTGCGTATGCCAAGGCCGAGGAAGCGCTCCCAGTCTGCGCCCGCGAGCTTGCCAAGGGAATCCGCGCGGTAGAGCACGCCCCAGGCGACCGTGCGGCCGTCTGCGGAGCGGTAGCCGCCCAGGTCTCGGAAGTTGTGCAGGCGCTCGAAGTCGATGTGGCGGCCGGACGGCTGGGTGGTGGTCAACTGGCGCTCCTCGCAGTGCGGTTGTCACCTCAGAATGCCCCAGCCCCCGCGCGCCCCGTCCCCAGCCATCGGGATCGGCCCCGGGAGGGGGACCGGCTCAGCGCTGCGCGCGAGCGCGAGAGCGTCCGCAACCGGGAGCATCACCGACTCGACCCGCTCGTCGGCGCGCACGGGTGCGTTGAACTCCCGGTAACCCGGCTCGTCGGCGTCAAGGACGACCAGGTCGATCACCGGGTCCGGGGGAAGTCCCCGCCCGCCCGAAGGCGCCACCGGGCACCGGCAACGCGCCGATGCGGACTCCGCCCGTCCCCGCCGCCGTCGCCGGTTGACCGTCAGGCGACCGGATGGAGCGCCGCGTACTCCAGCGGCGCCGACGGGTCCACCGTGAGCCCGTACGGGGCGGGCTGCGCGCCCGAGCGGACCAGCAGCTCGCCGATCGCCGCGATCATCGCCCCGTTGTCGGTGCACAACGTCATCGGCGGCACCCTCAACTCGATCCCCGCCGAGGCGCAGCGCCGCTCCGCCAACGCCCGGACGCGCGAGTTGGCCGCCACGCCCCCGACCACCACGAGCGTCTTCACGTCGTACTCCCTACAGGCCGCGACCGCCTTGCGGGTGAGTACGTCGGCCACCGCCTCCTGGAGCGAGGCCGCGCCGTCGGCGACCGGCGGCTGCTCCCCTCGCTGCCGGTAGCCCTCGGCCCAGCGGGCCGCGGCCGTCTTCAGTCCCGAGAAGGAGAAGGAGTGGGCGTACGGGTCCTGCGCGCGCGGCCCGCCGGTCAGCGGGCGGGGGAAGGGGACGGCCCTCGGGTTCCCGCCCCGCGCGGCCCGGTCGATGGCCGGCCCGCCGGGGTACGGCAGGCCGAACACCCGGGCCACCTTGTCGAAGCACTCCCCGGCGGCGTGCCCGCGCCCGTCTCGTCGCAGGACGACTCGATGCCGAGCACCACCGCAGACCCCACCCCGACACCCTCACCCTTGTTGCGAATGGTTCGCAACAAGGATACGCGGGTCCGTCGTCACCGCCGACGCCGCCGTTCCCAGTACAAGAACGCTCGCCCGCTGCGTCGCTGCCGGCGTACTTGCGTGGTCCGACAACGCGGGGAGGCACCGTGCCGGGCGTTGCGGGCCGGTGAACCCTTCCGGTCACAGCACTAGCCGCGCGGGACGACCGTGGCGAGCACCGAGGGCAGCGGGTACCAGTCCGCCGAGGCGATGGTCGCGTGGTGTGCGGCCATCAGGGCGACCCGGTCCCGGGCCTGGGTCTCGGTCGGGTGCACCGCGTCGATGGCGGGCGCCACGTTGTGGGCGTCGGTGGCGATCAGCAGGTAGTGGTTGCGGTCGTACCAGGCGGTGTCGATGGAGCCGCCCGCGTACGCGCTCGCGTCACCGTCGAAGACCACGAACCAGGGGCGCAGCGAGGCGTCGGCGTACCGGGCGCGCGGATCGCCGGCTTCGGCCCGGTGCACGGCGGGGAAGGCGGCGGCCTGACCGAGCCGGCCCGCGGCGGCGAGGGAGCGCAGGTGGGTGGCGTACTCCTGGTCGGTCCACAGCGTGTCGGAGCTGTTGCCCTCCTCCAGCGTGCCGGGGATCAGCTCCACGAGGAACTTCCCGGCCATCGCGGCGCGACTCGGCCAGGCGCCGGCACGGGCGGCGGTGTCCAGGTCGGGGTGACCGGCGGCGAGCTGTCCGGGTCGGTAGACGGCGTCACCGAGCTTCGAGACCAGGAGCGCGTCGAGCTCGGCCGGGCCGCGCCCGAGGTTGGCGGCGAAGCCGTCCTTGAGTTCCAGCTTGAGGACGACGGGGCGGTGGCCGGGGTGGGCGTCGTGCCAGCTGCGGATGTCGGTGAGGCATCCCGCGAGGTTCTGGTTGCGGGACTTGGTGCGCAGCTGGGCGGCGCTGGTGGCGTTCTCGCAGTTGCTGTCGTTGCCGAAGGGGTTGTCGTGGGAGACCCGCCAGGAGCTGCCGAAGAAGTTGGTCCACACGTCGAGTTCCAGCATCGCGGCGCCCGAGTCGAGCGCGTCCGCGAAGTACGGGTACTTGGCCTTGTCGTAGGCGTTGTGCACGCCGACGCCGGTCGAGCCCGCGTACGGGAGGTCGGCGGCGGCTCCCGCGGGCGCCGTACCCAGTACGAGCGCCAGCGTTGCGAGCCCCGCCGTTACCGCAGCCGCCATCCGGTTCCGCAATCTCATACTTTCGACTCCTGTTCGTCCTACCGCAGCATCGTCTGTCAACTCGCGTGGAGAGTAGGTGAGTTGAGTGACGTACGGAAGGACGGGGGATGACTGCCATCCGGCTGTGAGGACGGACACATTCCGATTCCGGAACTCTCGTCGCCGCACCGTCCGTCGAACGGGGGGCCGAGCGAGTGTCCGGTCAGGCGGGAGCGTCACGTGTTCACCAGGGTCCAGGGGAGGGCCGTACGGGTCTGCCTGCTCGTCGGCGTGTGTTGCGCGGTGCTGGTCGGGGGCGCCGGGTGCCTCGGGGAGCTGCGCGGCATCGCGATGTACTCCGCGGACGGGGATCCCGTGCGGGGGAGCTACGACCAGGACCCCGAACTGGCCGACCGCACGGCATCGGCCGTGCTGGCCGGCCTGGCCCGGGAGGTACCCGCGCAGCAGGACCCGGCGGGGCCGACCACGGCGGCCCCGACACCAACGGGGCACAACCCCACGGGCCCGAACCCGCCGGAACCGAAACCCACGGGCCCGAACCATACGGAGTTGGCCGGGCCGGGCAGTACGGGCGGCCCGCCGGCCGGCGTGGACTGGCGGACGGGCGGCTGGCGGCCCTCCGAGCCCCTGGTGGCCCGGCCCGCCGCCGCGGATCCCGCGATCGGGGCGCTCTTCTCACCCGGCGACGACGGGGACCCCGACCACCACTGTTCGGCCGGCGTGGTCCACTCCCCCGGCGGCGACCTCATCGTCACCGCCGCCCACTGCGTGTATCGCGGGAACCTGGGCTTCCGCACCAACCTCGCCTTCGCTCCGGGCTACCGGGACGGCCGGGCCCCGTACGGGATCTGGGTGCCCACCCGGATCGACGTGGACCCCCGCTGGACCGAGGACCAGGACCCCGACCACGACGTGGCCTTCCTCCGGATGCGTCGGCCCGACCGTCCCGGCCAGCGACTGGAGGAGGTCACCGGGGCCGTGACGATCCGCTTCCGACCCGAACTGCCCGCCCCCGCACGGGTCGTGGGTTACCCGAACGACAGCGAGTACCCGGTCGAGTGCTTCAACACCGCCCGCGCCGCGGGGCCCACGCAGCTGCGGCTGGACTGCGCGGACGTGCCCAACGGCACGAGCGGTGGTCCGGTACTGACCGACGCGCACACCCTGATCGGGGTGGTCGGCGGTCTCGACGGGGGCGGGGACGAGGTGACCTCGTACAGCAGCCGGTTCGGCGACGGCGTCCGCGGCGTGTACGAGAGGGCCGTCACGGCCGGCTAGCGCTGTGACGGACGGGTTCGCCGGTGAACCCCCGCGATGACAGCACCACGGCGATTCCTACGGATCAACGCTGGTGGTGGCCCCGATCTCTCGGCCGTTGCACGGGGCGGTCGTTGACGAGCCCGGTGTCAGTGGGCCGCGATAAGGTCCCCTCACGATCACGCGCACACCGTCTCAAGGGGAATCTGCGATGGGCAGCAGCAACAGCGGCACGCACGAGGGTTTCACGGCCGAGGAGCGAGCCGCGATGAAGGACCACGCCCAGGAGTTGAAGGCCGCAGCGCGCCGCAGATCGCGCGCGGACAAGGCTGCTGAGGCGGAGCGGGACGTGCTCGCGAAGATCGCCGAGATGCAGGACTCTGACCGGATCATGGCCGAGCGCGTCCATGCCGTGGTCACCGCCAGCGCCCCGGTCCTGGAGCCGAAGCTCTGGTACGGGATGCCCGCCTACGCGCTGGACGGCAAGGTCGTCTGCTTCTTCCAGAGCGCGGAGAAGTTCAAGGCGCGCTACGCGACCCTCGGGTTCAGCGACCAGGCGAAGCTGGACGAGGGCACGATGTGGGCGGCCGGTTTCGCGCTGACCGAGGTGACGGCCGAGGTCGAGGCGCGGATCAGTGCACTCGTGAAGCAGGCGGTGAGCTGACGGGCGCATCCGGCGCACGGACGGGAGAGCCGCGACCCGGGTCATCGGGTCACCGGTTCCCGTCCGGGCGGTCTTCGTGGGCGCGCGCAGACCGTTCCGGCAGGGCCCGGGAATCCGGCGGTCCGTGGTGGTGCGCTGGGTAGTCGGACGCCACCGGTGCGGTCGGCAGACGCCATTTGGACAGGACACGGATCACCGTCGCCGGGTGGAGCAGGGTGTTCGGCGAGGCCGACAGCGACAGCACCCCGAAGAAGGGGCGGGAGATCGCCGGGTCCGTGTTGGCTCCCACGATCACGCGGGACATGTAGCGCTGGAGAGCCTTGGTCGCCCGGTCGGGCGGCGGCCCCTCCGTCTCCGGGTAGCGCATGTCCTCGCTGGTGGCGATCTGCCAGGCAACGTCGGCGGCGGCGGCCGTACGGCGCTGGATGCGGCGGGCGGCCACGGCTATCTCCCGGGGGGCCAGGCCCCGGGTGGCGGCGGCCAGGGCGTCCGCCGCCAGCGCGGCCACGGTCATCCCGTGCCCGTACACGGGGTTGAACCGGCAGGCGGCGTCGCCGAGGACGACGAACCCGGTCGGCCAGCGGTCGAGGCGCTCGTAGTGGCGCCGTTCGTTCGCCGTGTTCCGGAAGCCCGTTGCCGAGGACAGCGGCTCGGCGTCGCGCAGGGCGTCGTACAGGGCAGGGCTGCGCAGGCTGCGGGCGAACTCCAGGAACTCCTCGTCCCCGGTCGGCGGCGCGTGCTCGCCGTTGCCGATCAGGGTCGCCAACCACCGGCCGTCGTCGAGGGGTACGAGCACTCCCCCGCGCGGGCTGTCGGGGCGGCCCTGGACGTACATCCCCTGCCAGCGACGGCTCGGGTCCGACGGGATCTCGTAGTAGCGGCTGGTGTAGCCCAGACGGGAGTCGTAGCGGGTCGTCGCCGGGGCCGCATGACCGAGCGCGGACAGCCAGGCGGGAGTCCGGGAGGTCCGTCCGGTCGCGTCCACCACGAAGCGGGCCGGCAACGGGCCGCCCTCGCGCAGCCGCACCCCGACGACCGAGCGGCCGTCCGGCCCGGGGACGAGCCCGATCACCAGGGAACCGGAGCGGACCCGGATGCGATCGTCGCGGAGCACCTCGCGGCGGACCGTCCAGTCGATCAGCTCTCGGCTGCCCACCAGGATCCGGGACCCCGGAACCGGATGGAACCAGTCGGCCGGGCTCAGCCACAGGAAGTCGCGCGGGGACTCCATCAGGGCGGCGCCCGCCGCCAGCAGCTCCCGGGTGACCCCGGGCAGCAGCCCCTCCATCAGCTCCAGGCCCCGCGCCCACAGTACGTGCACGTGCCGGGACTGCGGCACGCCGGGCCGGAAAGCCGGTCCGGCATCGGAGAGTTCGTCCCGCTCCACCACGGTCACGCGCGCGAACCGCCGGGCGAGCACCCGTGCCGCCAGCAGTCCCGCCAGGCCCGCACCGAGGACCACCGCGTGGTCCTCGGTCTCTGGGTGGTTGTCCGTGTCGTCGTCCATGGCGCCGAGTCTTACGGCCCGCCCGCGCCCCGGGTCAGGTTCCGCCCGGGGCGCCCCGGGGCACCCCGGGGGCGGACGGATTCACGGCCGGGGCGCCTGGCCGGTCACGCCGGGCGCCGCAGGCCGCGTCACGCCAGGCGCACCGGCAGGTCGTACAGGTCGTTCTGGGTCAGGATCGGCTTGTTGCGCAACTCCGCCCGGTCCACGGCCAGATGCAGGTTCGGGAAGCGGGCGTACAGCGCGGGGAGGGCGACCAGGGCCTCCAGCCGGGACAGCGCGGCGCCCGGGCAGACGTGGGGGCCGTGACCGAAAGCGATGTGGCGGTTGGGGGTGCGGGTGATGTCGAACTCGCCGGCCGTGGGGCCGTACTGCGCCTCGTCCCGGCCCAGGGCACCGAAGGACACGATCAGGCCCTCGCCCTGCGGCAGGACCCGGTCGCCGACCTCGATGTCCTCGGAGGCGAAGCGGATCAGGACGTGCGAGGTGGGGGTGGACCAGCGCAGCGTCTCCTCGATGACGTTCTCCCAGGGCACCTCGCCCTTGAGGACGAGGGCGCGCTGCTCGGGGTGGGTCTCCAGTGCCACGACGGCGTTGACGATCAGGCTGATCGTCGTCTCGTGGCCGGCGGCCACCATCAGCTGGAGGGTATTGGTGATCTCCTCCGTCGTGAGCTGGTCGCCGTCCTCCGAGGCCGCGAGGAGCGCGCTGGTGAGGTCGTCGCCCGGTTCGGCGCGCTTGGACTCGACGATGCGGGAGAAGAGGCCTCCGAGGTCCGCCATCATCTGCGGTACCTCCTCGGGCGGCGTCTGCGTCGAGAAGAACTTCTCGAACAGGGCCTTCAGCCGCGGGAGCTCCTCGGCGTCCACGCCCATCAGTCCGCTGATCACATTCATCGGCAGCGGGTACGCGAACTCCGCCTTCAGGTCCACCGTTTCACCGGCCGGCACCTCGGCCAGCCGGTCCAGCATGCCGGCGGTCAGCGCCTCGATGCCGGCCCGCAGCCGCTCCACCCGGCGCACCGTCAGCGCCTGGGCGACCAGGGTGCGCAGCCGGCGGTGCTCGTCGCCGTCGACCGTCAGCATCGAACGACCCGGGTTGGCCAGGCCGATCAGGGGCCAGTCCAGGGGTATTTCGCCGCGCTGCCAGGCACCCCACACGTTGATGTCCTTGACCAACCGCGGGTCGGTGAGGAGCCGGCGTGCCTCGGCGTGGTGGGTGACGGCGTAGCACGCGACCCCGCCGGGCAGGACGACGCGGGCCAGCGGGCCGGCTTCGCGCAGCGCGGCGCTCTCGGCGTCCAGGTCGGTGACGTACGGGTCCAGGGTGATGGCGGCGGCGCTGGTGTGATCGATCGGGCACGTCATCGGGTGGCTCCAAGGGCGGGGGTCGGGGTGTACGTCACAGGGAGTTCGGTGAGACCGCGCAGCCACGGTGAGGGGCGGCGCGACAGCGCGTGGGCGGGTACGGCGAGGTCCACGTCGGGCAGCCGATCGAGCAGCACCTCGATGCCGGTCCGTGCGATGACCTCGGCGACCTCCTGGGCGGGGAAGGGACAGCGGTGTTCGCCGTGGCCGAACGAGAAGAAGGCGTTGTTCCCTCCGGTGAGGGCGCCGGTGTCGGCGCGCACGTGAGGATCGGAGTTGGCCGCGGCGAGACCGAGGAGCACGAGGTCGCCGGCGGCGATGTGACGTCCGCCCAGTTTGGTGTCGCGGGAGGTCCAGCGGCCCGCGACGTTCTGGGTGGGGGTGTCCTCCCACAGCACCTCGTTCATGGCCTCGCCGACACTGTGCCGGCCGCCTGCCAGGGAGGCCGCGAACCGGTCGTCGGTGAGCATGAGGCGCAGCGAGTTCCCGATCCAGTCGGCGGTGGGCTGGTGGCCGGCCGCCATCATGACCATCAGGTCCTGGGCGACTTCTTCCAGGGTGAATCCGGCCCGGTTGGCGAGCATGTGAGAGACGACGTCCGGGCCGGGCGCGGCCTGCTTGGCGGCGAGCAGCGCGAACATCGACCCGCCGAGGTGGCGCTGCCCCTCCAGGGCCCCCTCCCGCCCGTTGATCATGTCGTTCATGGCTGAGACGAGGCCGGGGCCCTGCGCGTCCGCGAAGCCGTAGATGCGGGCGAGGACCCGCAGCGGCAGCAGCATCGCGTACTGCGCGATGAGGTCGCACGCGCCCTTGCCGCAGAGGGCGTCGATCAGTTCGTCCGCGATCTGTTCCGCGTATCCCTTCAGTTCGAAGGGATCGACGGACTCCAGCGCTTCGGAGATCATCGCGGCACGCTCGCCGTGCCGTGCGCCGACCGTATAGAGGATGGACGGCTGTTTGCGGCCGATCATCGGCAGCAGCGGCCAGTCGGCGGGGATGTTGTCCCACTGGTTCCACAGGTCGGAGTCGCGCGAGAAGAGTGCCGGGTCGCTGGTGACCTGGTGGAGCTCGCGGTAGCCGAGGACCAACCAGGCCGGTACGTCGCCGTCGAGGACGACCGGGGCGACGGCGCCGTGGTCGCGGCGCATCTCCCGGTACAGCTCGGCGGGGTCGGTCTGGAACCGGGGACCGCCCAGGTAGACGGGCTGAGGCTCGGGGGTGGTCACGGGGTGGACTCCGGGGTCTGTGGCAGGACGGTCGTCTGGAGGTGCTGGACGAGGGAGATCAGGACGTTCTTGCTGGACTCGCGGGACCGGGCGTCGCAGAAGACCAGGGGGACGGTGGCCGGGAGGTCGAGTGCCTCGCGCACCTGCTCGGCGGTGTGGGCGGGCCCGCCGAAGTCGTTGCAGGCCACGACGAAGGGGGTGCCGTGGTGTTCGAGCCTGTCGATGGCGTACCAGGAGTCCGCGAGGCGGCGCGTGTCGAGGAGGACGACCGCGCCGAGGGTGCCGGAGAAGAGCCGGTCCCACAGGAACCAGAACCGTTCCTGGCCCGGGGCACCGAAGAGGTAGAGCACGTTCTGGGCGTCGAGGCTGATCCGGCCGAAGTCGAAGGCGACGGTGGTGGCGGTCTTCGCGGCGACACCGTCGGTGTCGTCGACCGCTTCGCCGGCCCTCGTCATCGTTTCCTCGGTGTTCAGCGGGCGTATTTCGCTGACCGAGCGGACCATGGTGGTCTTGCCGACGCCGAAGCCGCCGACGATGACGATCTTCAGGCCGTTGTCTGCGGTGCGGCGCAGGGCCGGGAGACGCCGTCCGGAGGACGCGTCAGAGATTGCGGAGTCCAACGAGCACCTGCTCCAGGATGTCGGGATCGGGAAGACGGTGCGCCGTACGCGGATGCCGTGCGCTGATCCGGCCGGTGTCGAGCAGGTCCGCGAGCAGGATCCGCACGATGGACACGGGCAGTCGCAGTTCTGCGGCGATCTCCACGACGGCCGTCGGGTACGGGCACATCCGCAGGATCGCCGCGTGTTCTGACTGCATGCCCGCCACCGGGTCGCACTCGGCGACGATCAGGGTGACCAGGTCGAAGGCGTCGGAGCCGGACCGGCTGCGTCCGCCGGTGAGGGTGTAGAGGCGGTCCGGGGAGTCGTCCCGCCCCGGCCTGCTCCGGCTCATCCCCGCGGCTCGGCTACGAGGTGTTCGCCGAGCTGCTCGACCAGTTCGGACATGTTGTGGCCCACCAGGCCGGCGTCCGCGTCCTCGGCGGCGACGAGCGCGAGGTGCGCGCCTTCGCCCGCCTCGACGATGAAGAGGATGCCACCGTAGAACTCGGCCATCGCGGACCGGACACCGCCGGTCCCGTCGCCGAACTCGATGGACGCTCCGTGCGAGAGGCTCTGGATGCCGGCGGATATGGCCGCGAGCTGGTCGGCCTGGTCGACGGAGAGCTCGGGCGTGCGGCACAGCTTGAGGCCGTCCCGGGACAGGACCAGGGCGTGCCGGGCTCCGGGGGTGCGGGAGAGGAGGCCTTCCAGGAGCCAGCTGAGCTTCTCGTCGGTGGTGGTGCCGGTCATTCCGTATTGCCTTCCAGGTGCGGGGGGTTCTGGGACGGAGCGGGCTCGCCGGGTACGGGGGGCTGCGCAGAAGTACCGCGCACGGCCTGGCGGAAGCTGCTGAATCGGGCCGCCGAGCGGGAGGCGTCCGAGGGGGGCGGGGAGGTGCGGACCGGGCCGGGGGTGTCGGGTCCGTCGGGGTGTGCGGCGGCGAGGGTACGGCCGCGTCGCCGCTTGGGGAGGCCGCTCTCGCCGAACTGGGGCGACTGGCCGGTGGTGTCGGCGGGCGATCCGTGGCCTGCGTCCGCGCGGGTGTGGGAGCCGGTGTCCGCTGCGTCGGCGGCGGGCCGGTGGGAGGCGTCTGCCGCGGCCGGGGCGCCCGCCCCGGAGGGGGTGGGTCGGGCCGGGAAGTCGAGGGCGACCCGCGGCTCCCGGGCCGCCGGGATGGCGGTGCGGGTGGCGGCCGGGCTGGCGGCCGGGTGCGGCGTACGGGTGATCAGCTCGTGCGGGAGCATCATCAGCGCCCCCGTACCGCCGCGTGCCGAGGGTCGGAAGGAGACCGTCAGACCGTGCTTGCGGGCCAGTCGGCCGACCACCGCGAGGCCGAGGCGGGTACCGGAGAGCCCGGCCAGGTCGTGGGACTCGCCGCAGACGGCCGCCTCGGCGCGCCGCAGCTGCAGCTCGCTCATGACCAGGCCGCTGTCCTCGACGGTGATGACGACGCCCGCCGGTACCTCCTCCACGTACACGTGGACCTCGGCGTTCGGCGGGGAGAAGTTGGCCGCGTTGTCGAGGAGTTCGGCGAGGGCGTGCATCACGCCCTCGGCTGCGTGCCCGGCGACCGCGGCGTCACTGGTGCAGTGCAGCCGCACGCGCTGGTAGCCGCCGATCCGGCCCATGGCGCCGCGCAGGATCGACTCCATCACGATCGGTTTGGCCCAGCGGCGGCCCGAACGGGCGCCCGTGAGCACGGCGATGGAGTCGGCGAGCCGGCCCGCCTGGGCGGTGCGGTGGTCGAGGTGGAGGAGGTCGCCGAGGACGTCCTCGTCGGCGTGCCGGTGCTCCATGTCCCGCAGGTCGGCGAGCATGCCGGTCGCCAGGGCCTGCATCCGGCCGGCGGCATTGGCCGCGGCGGCCATGGCGGCGGCCCGCCCGGACTCGGCCCGGCGCAGTTCCCGGCCCAGCTGTTCGCGGGTGGCCTGCTGGGCGGTGGCGAGGTGGTCGAGCTCGGCGGTGTGTGCGCTGGTGAGCTGGGCGATCGTGGCGGCGTGCGTCGCGGCCGTCCGGTTGCGCTCGTGGGTGTGCGCGGCGGCCTCGCGGGCCGCATCGGCCGTGCGGCGGGCGAGTTCCGCGTCACGGGCGGCGAGTTCGGCGCTGAGCGTGGAGATCCGGGTGCGCAGCATCCGCGCCGTGCGGGTGGACCAGGTCACGGCGAACGCGGCGAGGGCGAGCAGCAGCGCGCCCGAGCCGGCGAACCAGGCAAGCGGCGTGCGGACGGACGTCGGGGCCGCGGCCACCGCCGCCGTGCAGAGCGCGCCGTAGACGAGTGCCGTGACCAGCAGGGCAAGCGCGGAGGGGCGAAGGGGGGAGGACGACGCCGTCATCAATCAAGGCCTCTGTACGGGGCGAAATGGAGGAGAGGGTTCCTGCGGCAACGAATGACAACTATAGGAGACGAGTTGATCACTTTGGGAAGTTCTCTCTCAACTTTACCCTTGGTAACGTCAGATTGGGGGCGGTATGCGACTCTTCGGCGGACCCGGCCCGGGAGCACGCACCGGCCGTCGGAGGCCTACGGGTGGACGGACCGTCAAGAACCCTTCGGGTAGGAGACGGAGGTCAACTCTTCCGAGGCCGCCCACAGCCGTTCGCCGGAGGCGTCGTCCAGCGTCCACTTCGCCCGCCAGGAGCCGACGGGTGCCCCGCGCCAGCCGAGCCGCGGCCCGAAGAACGCATCGGGTCGCACCCCGGGCCCGGTGGCCGCGTACAGGGTGGGCAGCGCACCGGACGCGGCGGACTGGGCGATGACCGCGTTCCCGAGGGCCAGCAGCCGCGCCATGGGCCGCAGGCCCTCCACGTGCGCACCCCCGGCGTGCAGGTTGGTGGAGGCGTACCCCGGGTGCGCGGCGGCTGCGACGACCGTGGAGCCGGCGGCCCGCAGGCGTCGGGCGAGTTCGTGGGTGAAGAGCAGGTTGGCGGTCTTGGACCGGCCGTACGCGATCCAGCGCCGGTAGCCCTGCTCGCTGTTGAGGTCGTCGTGGTCGACGTCACCGAGTGCGTGGAACCCGCTGGAGACGGTGACGATCCGGGCCCCGGGGGCCGCCGCCAGCAGCTGCGGCATGAGCAGTCCGGTCAGCGCGAAGTGGCCGAGGTGGTTGACCCCGAACTGCATCTCGAACCCGTCGGCCGTCCGTCCGTACGGCAGGGCCATCACACCCGCGTTGTTGACCAACAGGTCGAGCGAGCGGTGGCGCTGCCCGTAGGCCTGCGCGAACTCCCGCACGGAGCCGAGGTCGGCCAGGTCCAGCGGCATGAAGTCCACTTCTGCGCGCGGGACTTCCGCGCGCAACCGCAGCAAGGCGGCCCGGCCGCGCGCCGCACTGCGGCAGGCCAGCACCACGTCCGCACCGCGCCGCGCGAGCTCCCGGGCGGCCACGTAGCCGATACCGCTGTTGGCGCCGGTGACGACGGCGGTCCGGCCGCTCTGGTCGGGGACGTTCTCGGCGTTCCAGCCAGGCATGTGAGCTCCCTCGCGACGATGGGTTACCGAGGGTAGCCCGCCGCCTGTTCGGGGGTGCAGCCGGGGTCCGGTACCCCGGCCAGTAGGCTGCGGTCCACCCGCTTCCCCCTTCCCGTTCCCGAGGTACCGCGCAGTGAGCTCCGCACCGCCCCCCATGCCCGTCTCGGTCGTCGGCCTCGGCGCCGACGGCTGGGCCGGGCTCACCGCCGCCGCGCGCTCCGCGCTGACCGGGGCCGAGGTGCTGATCGGCGGTCCCCGCCAGCTGGACCTGCTGCCCGCCCGGGACTGCGCCGGTGAACGGGTGGCGTGGCCGACCCCGCTACGCCCGGCCGTGCCGAAGCTGATGGCGGAGCACGCGGGACGCCGGATCGCGGTGCTGGCCAGCGGCGACCCCATGTTCTACGGGATCGGCCGGGCCCTCTCGCAGGAACTGGGGCCGGACGCCCTACGGGTCCACCCGCACCCCTCCTCGGTGTCCTACGCCTGCGCCCGCCTCGGCTGGCCGGTGGAGGAGACCGAGGTGGTCACCGTGGTCGGCCGGCCGGTGGCCCGGCTCGCGGCCGCACTGTACGAGGGGCGGCGGGTGCTGGTGCTCAGCGCCGGAGCGGCGTCCCCGAACGAGATCGCCGCGCTGCTCCGCGAGCGGGGCTTCGGCCCGAGCCGGATGCGGGTGCTGGAGCAACTCGGCTCCGAGCGCGAGGACACGTACGAGGGCCGGGCCGACGGCTGGGACCATGCGCCGGGCGACCCCCTCAACGTGGTGGCCGTGGACTGCCGCCGGGACCCTGCCGCCGACGTTCCGCGGCTCGGCGCCACCCCCGGCCTGCCCGACACCGCCTACGAGCACGACGGCCAGCTCACCAAGCGCCATGTCCGGGCCGCGACCCTGTGCGCCCTCGCCCCGGCCCCCGGGGAGCTGTTGTGGGACATCGGCGGCGGCTCCGGCTCCATCGGCATCGAGTGGATGCGCACGCACCCCTCCTGCCGGGCGGTGGCCGTGGAGCGTGTCCCGGAGCGGGCCGACCGCATCACCCGCAACGCGTCGGCGCTCGGCGTACCGGGCCTGCGCGTGGTCACCGGCGCCGCGCCCGGGGCCCTCACCGGACTCCCGGCCCCCGACGCGGTGTTCATCGGGGGCGGACTGACCGCGCCGGGCCTGCTGGACGCGGCCTGGGCGGCCCTGGCCCCGGGCGGCCGGCTGGTGGTCAACACCGTGACCCTGGAGTCGGAGGCGGTCCTCACCGAACGCTACCGGTGCCACGGCGGCGATCTGGTCAAGCTCTCCGTCGCGCACGCGGTACCGGTCGGCGGGTTCACGGGCTGGCGGCAGGCGATGGCGGTCACCCAGTGGTCCGTGACCAAGCCCTGGCCGCAGCCGATCCGCGACGCCGAAGACAGCACCGTCACCACCCAGACCGCAGGTGTCCCGGACGCCCCGGAAGTCCCAGAAGTCCCGGAAGTCCCGGCCGCCCGAGCGACCGTAGAGAACGAGAAGGATCAGACGACATGACCGTGTACTTCATCGGTGCGGGCCCCGGCGCCGCCGACCTGATCACGGTGCGCGGTGCCCGGACGCTGGCCGCCGCCCCGGTCTGCCTGTACGCGGGCAGCTTGGTGCCGCGCGAACTGCTGGCCGAGTGCCCGCCGAACGCCCGGCTGGTCGACACCTCCCAACTCAACCTGGACGAGATCGTCGCCGAGTGCGTACGGGCCCACGCCGCGGGCCAGGACGTGGCGCGGCTCCACTCCGGCGACCCGTCCATCTTCAGCGCGGTCGCGGAGCAGATGCGGCGGCTCGACGCGGCCGGCATCCCGTACGAAGTGGTCCCGGGCGTACCGGCGTTCGCTGCGGCGGCGGCTGCGCTGAAGCGGGAACTGACGGTCCCCACCGTCGGCCAGACCGTGATCCTCACCCGCATCGCCCAGCAGGCCACCCCGATGCCGCCGGGCGAGGACCTGGACACCCTGGGCCGCAGCGGCGCGCTGCTGGTCCTGCACCTGGCCACCCGCTACGTGGACCGGGTCGTCGACGAACTGCTGCCGCACTACGGGGCCGAGTGCCCGGTCGCGGTGGTGGCGATGGCCAGCCGCCCCGACGAGCTGATCCTGCGCGGCACGCTGTCGGACATCGCCGCCCAGGTGAAGGCGGCGGGCCTGGTCCGCACCGCGGTCATCGTGGTCGGCCGCACGCTCGGTGCCGAGCAGTTCCGCGACAGCCACCTGTACTCGCCCGAGCGCGACCGGCATGTCTGCTGATCCGAGCTGCGCAGCCGCCGCCCACGTCCTGATCCTGGGCGGCACGACGGAGGCCCGCCGCCTCGCCGGCGCGCTGGCCGTCGCGGGGACGGAGGTCGGTGCCGGCACCGACCGGGGCACCGCCCCGAACCCCGTGCCGGAAGTCGAGCCGGGCTCCGCTACGGCGACGCACGCCCCCCTGCGGGTGACGACCTCGCTCGCCGGGCGCGTCTCGGCACCGGTGCTGCCGCCGGGCGAGACGCGGATCGGCGGTTTCGGCGGCCCGGCGGGCCTGGCGGCCTGGATCGCCGCCCACCGGGTGACCCACCTGGTCGACGCCACACACCCGTTCGCGGAGCGGATGAGCTTCAACGCGGCCGAGGCGGCGGCGCTCGCGGGGGTCCCGCTGATCGCGCTGCGCCGCCCCGGGTGGAGCCCCGGCCCCGGGGACGACTGGCATTTCGTCGACTCCCTCGCCGGGGCGGCCACGGTGCTGCCGGAGCTCGGCAGCCGGGCCTTCCTGACCACCGGCCGGACGGGCCTGCACGCGTTCGCACACCTGGCCGATACCTGGTTCCTGGTGCGGTCGGTGGACCCTCCGCAGCCGCCGGTGCCGCCGCGCCTCGAAGTCCTGCTCGCCCGCGGCCCGTTCGGTCTGGACGACGAGCGGGAGCTGCTGGCCCGGCACCGGATCGACGTCCTGGTCACCAAGGACAGCGGAGGCTCCGCCACCGCCCCCAAGCTCACCGCTGCCCGCGGGGCCGCCATCCCGGTGGTCGTCGTCCGCCGCCCCCCGGTTCCGCACGGCGTACGGGAGACCGCCTCTGTCGAGGCCGTCCGACACTGGCTGCTGCACGGCTGAGCACACGGTACGCCGTCGTGCCCGAAGACGACGGCGGCCTGCACGGCCCTGAACGGCCGGCTTCACCGCCCTGCTCGCGCCCGCTCCCCGCCCCGTGCGCTGCCGTACGCCCGGATGCGCTCCCGTACGCCCCGGCACAGGACGGCCACACGCTCCGACGCACGATCGGCCACAGCACGCGAAGGCCCGGGGCGGTGGCGCTGCACCCCGGGCCTCCCGTCACTTCCTCACCCGGTCACGGGTACCGCCGCGGGGTCCAGGTGACCCTCGACCCGTCGGGCCGCTCCGTGACCTGGGTCTGCGAGGACCCGATCAGCAGGATCGTGCGCATGTCCACCTCGGCCGGCTCCAGTTCGCCGAGCGTGAGGATGCGCACCGACTGCTGCGGGCCGCCCACGTCCCGCGCGACGACCACCGGGGTCTGCGGGGAACGCAGTTCCAGCAGCAGCTCCCGGGCCTGGGCGACCTGCCAGGTCCGGCTGCGCGAGCCCGGGTTGTACAGCGCGAGCACCAGGTCCGCCGCCGCCGCGGCGCGCAGCCGCTCCGCGATGACCTCCCACGGCTTGAGCCGGTCCGACAGCGAGATCGTGGCGTAGTCGTGGCCGAGCGGGGCGCCGGCCGCGGCGGCCGCCGCGTTGGCGGCGGTCACGCCCGGCAGGACCCGTACGGGAACGTCCTTGTACTCCGGCTGCGCGGCGACCTCCAGGACGGCGGTGGCCATGGCGAAGACGCCCGGGTCGCCGCCGGAGACCACGGCCACCCGCTTGCCGCGGCGGGCGAGGTCGAGCGCGAACTCGGCGCGCTCCGACTCGACCTTGTTGTCGGAGCCGTGCCGTACCTGACCCGGCTTCACGGGTACGCGGTCCAGGTACGTGGTGTACCCGACGAGCACCTCGGCGTCGGCCAACGCCCGCCGGGTCTCGGCGGTGAGCCACAGCGGTCCGGCCGGCCCGGTGCCGACCACGGCGACCTCGCCGGGCCCGGACGGCACGCTGCCCGGATTGCCGATCCGGCTGGGTACGACGGCGACGGCGAAGTACGGGACGGACTCGGGGTCGGTGTCCGCGAGGACGCCGGTGCGCTCCCCCTCCATGGTGGCGCGCTCGACGTAGCGCGCCTCGGCGAGCCGGCCGCTGTCCTCCATGGCCCGCCGCACGGCGGGGAAGGTACGGCCGAGTTTCATCACGACGGCGGAGTCGGTGGCGGCGAGGCGTGCGGTCAGCTCCTCCTCCGGCAGGGTGCCGGGCAGGATCGTCAGCACCTCCTCGCCCTCGACGAGCGGGGTGCCGAGCCGGGCGGCGGCGGCGCTCACCGAGGTCACACCGGGGATCACCTCGGCCTCGTAGCGGTCGGCGAGCCGCTTGTGCATGTGCATGTACGAGCCGTAGAAGAGCGGGTCGCCCTCGGCGAGCACCGCGACGGTCCGACCGGCGTCCAGGTGCGCGGCCAGTCGGGCGGCGGACGCCTCGTAGAACTCCTCCATCGCCCCCTGGTAGCCCCCGGGGTGGTCGGTGGTCTCGGTGGTGACCGGGTAGACCAACGGCTCCTCGATGTGGTCCGCGCGCAGGTGCCCGGCGGCGATGGAGCGGGCGATGGAGCGACCGTGGCGGGCGCTGTGGTACGCGACGACGTGCGCCTCACCGATCACCTCGACGGCGCGCAGGGTCATCAGGGAGGGGTCGCCGGGCCCGAGCCCGACGCCGTACAGACGGCCCTTGGCTGCTTGCGTGGTGCTCATTCTTCCTCGCTCGCGATCGCGTTGACGGCGGCGGCGGCGATGGCGCTGCCACCGCGCCGGCCGCGCACGATCAGGTGGTCGAGCCCGGAGGGGTGCGCGGCGAGCGCGTCCTTGGACTCGGCCGCGCCGATGAAGCCGACGGGGACGCCGATGACGGCGGCCGGGCGCGGGGCGCCCTCCTCGATCATTTCGAGCAGCCGGAAGAGCGCGGTCGGCGCGTTGCCGACGGCGATCACGGAACCCTCCAACAGGCCCCGGTCCCGCCACACTTCGAGGGCGGCGGCGCTGCGCGTGGTGCCCATCTTCGCGGCGAGGGCGGGTACGGCCGGGTCGGAGAGGGTGCAGACCACCTCGTTGTCGGCGGGCAGCCGCTTGCGGGTGACACCGCTGGCGACCATCTGTACGTCGCACAGGATCGGCGCGCCGGCGTGCAGGGCGGCGCGCGCCCGCAGTACGACGTCCGGGGTGTAGCCGAGGTCCTGGGGCAGGTCGGTCATTCCGCAGGCGTGAATCATGCGCACCGCGACCTGGGCGACGGAGGCGGGCAGCCCGGAGAGGTCCGCCTCGGCGCGGATCGTGGCAAAGGACTGGCGGTAGATCGCCGCGCCGTCCTTCTCGTACTCAAACACCGTGTACTCGCTCATTTCTTCGCTGCGTCGTGGGAGGTGGTGCGGCGTGCGTCCACAAGGGCCGCGGGAAGTTCGGAAGTCTGCACCCCGCGGCGCGGGGAGCCGCCCGCGGCGCCGAGGTCGTACCCCGCGCCGGTGGCGACCACATCCACCCACGCGGTGCCGCGCGGGTGTCCGCACCGCCGTTCGCACCCGGACCAGTGCACGGGCAGCGGCCCGGTCGCGTGCGCCGCGACGGTGCGGGCGTCGGCGCGCACGTCCGCGAGGGACTTGGCGCAACCGGGGCGCCCGGTACAGGCGCTGACGGACCGCCACGGATCGTCGGGGGTGGTGACCAGGCCGGCGTCCGCCAGGTCGGCGAGGGCCCGCTCGGCGGCGTGCGCGGCCAGGCCGGGGACGACGATCCCGCGCCAGGGCGTCAGGCGCAGCCGGCCCGTGACACCGGCCAGCCGGCGCCACTGCACGGTGGTCAGGCGGCCCAGCGGGGCGAGTACGGACAGCGCGGCGGTCCCGTCGGGGCCCTCGACCACGCCCGGCTCGGGCGCGTGGCTGCGGGGGGACGCGAAGCCCCGTACGACGACGGCCTCGATGCCGGAAGCGGCCAGCCGGGCCACCAACCCCGCGGAATCCGGGACGTGTTCGGGGGGCAGCTCGGCGACCCGCCAGGCCCGGGTGCCGGCTTCCCGGACCGCGTCGAGGAACTGGGCGGCGGCCGTGAGGGCGGCGCGGGGTCCGTCGGTCGCGGCCACGAGGACCGCGTCCGCCGGGTCACCGGTCCACAGCAGGGCCCGGTCGGCATCCCGGGCGACGAGGTTCACGTCCGCCGCGAGGGAGGTCACGTCGCCGCGCCCGTCATCGAGGGCGAACAGGAAGCGTCCGGACAGCCCGGCCGCGGGCTCGCTCGCGCACAACAGCCGGTCGAGTTCCGCGACCCAGGGCGCCACGTCGGGCAGCGCCCGCCGGTCCAGTCCGGTCAGCGGCGAGGCGACGATGTTGCGGACGCGCTCGTGGGTGGGCGCGGGCAGCAGTCCGGCACGGACGAGCACGGCTTGCAGCTCGCCGCCGCAGCTTGCGCCCAGTCCGCGCAGTTGCGCATTGCCGCGCGAGGTGAGGTCGATGTGCCCGTCGCCGAGCCGGTCGGCGGCATCGGCCAGCAGGTGGGCCGCGTGCCCGTCGAGCATCCCTGCGGGTATCCGGACCCGGGCCAGGAAACCGTCGTCGGCCGCGTGCAACCGCAGCGCACCGGGGCAGGCGTCACCGCGGTCGCGTATGACGGGTTCGTCCCGCGCTGCGGCGGAAGGGGACTGGGGCGGCATGGCGGCGAGCATACCCACGATTGCGGCGCCCCGACCTGTGGCCGTCACCACCCCGCCTCTTCGGGCCCGACCTGGCCGGATACTCCCCGCGAGCCCCGCCCGACCCGGCCGCCCGCTCCTGCGGGCACCTCTACCGCGCCGCGCCACGGCCCACACCCCGCGCAACTGCTGGCCGAGGCACGGGCCCCGCCCGAACAACGCCCCCCACCACCGGACCCCGGGCTCACCCGGCCAACAAACCGACCAGCAACGCGAGCGCGCGCCGCCCCGACGCCCCACCGCCGAACCCGGGCCCCGCCCGCACAACACCCCCACCACGGCGGGGTGCGGGCGCGCGACCGGCGCGAGGGGCCGGCGCGGGGCTCGGGGTGCGCCCGCGCAGTGGGCCCGCGCTCCGCCCACCCCCACTCCCGGCCAGGGGCGGCGCCACCTAAGATGACCACCGGCGGAGCCACACGGCCCCGCCATCGCCGAGGACGGCGACATGGGAGGAAGCCCGGTGCGATTCCGGCGCGGTCCCGCCACTGTGAACCCCGCAGAGCAATCCGCCGGGTGAGTCAGGAACTCCCGCCGTCCTCACTGCCCGGGGCGCGGAAACCCCGAGGAAGGCCTGCCGCCGCATGATCCTGCTGCTGTCGACGTCCGACACCGATCTGCTCAGCGCCCGCGCCGCCGCGGACGGCCCCGTGCCGTACCGGTTCGCGAACCCCTCCCGCCTTCCCCTCGACGACCTCCCCGGACTGCTCGACGGCGTCGACCTGGTCGTCGTACGCCTCCTCGGCGGCCTGCGCGCCTGGCAGGACGGCCTCGACCTGCTCCTGGCCCCCGACCAGACCCGCCCGGTGGTCGTCCTCACCGGCGAACAGGCTCCGGACGCCCAGCTGATGGAGGCCTCCACGGTCCCGATCGGCATCGCGGCCGAGGCGCACGCCTACCTCGCGCACGGCGGCCCCGGCAACCTCGACCAGCTGGCCCGGTTCCTCTCGGACACCGTGCTACTCACCGGCCACGGCTTCGAGCCGCCCGCCGCAGCGCCCACCTGGGGTCCGCTGGAGCGCACTCCGGTGCGCCCGTACGGCCCGCGCATCGCCGTGCTCTACTACCGCGCCCACCAGATGAGCGGCAACACCGCCTTCGTGCACGCCCTGTGCGACGCGATCGTGGAGACGGGCGGCACGCCCGTCCCGCTGTACGTGTCCTCCCTGCGCACCCCGGAACCGGAGCTGCTGAGCGCGCTGGAGGGCGTCGACGCCGTCATCACCACCGTCCTCGCGGCCGGCGGCACCCGTCCCGCGACCGCTTCGGCCGGCGGTGAGGACGAGTCCTGGGACGCGGGCGCGCTCGCTTCGCTCGGTGTCCCGATCCTCCAGGCACTGTGCCTGACCGGCTCGCGCAGCGCCTGGGAGGAGAACGACGAGGGCCTGTCGCCGCTCGACGCCGCGACCCAGGTCGCCGTGCCCGAGTTCGACGGCCGGCTGATCACCGTCCCGTTCTCCTTCAAGGAGTTCGACGAGGACGGCCTGCCGGCGTACGTGGCCGACCCCGAACGGGCCGCCCGGGTCGCCGGGATCGCAGTGCGCCACGCCCGGCTGCGGCACATCGAGCGCCGCGACAAGAAGGTCGCGCTCGTCCTGTCCGCCTACCCCACCAAGCACTCCCGCATCGGCAACGCGGTCGGTCTCGACACCCCGGCCAGCGCCGTGGAGCTGCTGCGCACCCTCATCGCGGGCGGCTACGACTTCGGTCCCGTCGAGGAGATCCCGGGCCTGGTGTCCGGTGACGGCGACGAGTTGATCCGCGCCCTGATCGAGGCCGGCGGCCACGACCAGGACTGGCTGACCGAGGAGCAGCTGGCCCGCAACCCGGTCCGCATCCCGGCCGCCGACTACAAGCGGTGGTACGCCGAGCTGCCGGCCGAGCTGCGCGAGAGCGTCGAGCAGCACTGGGGCGAGGCACCGGGCAACATGTTCGTGGACCGCTCGGCCAACCCCGACGGTGACATCGTCCTCGCGGCCCTGCGCCGCGGGAACCTCCTCATCCTGATCCAGCCGCCGCGCGGCTTCGGCGAGAACCCGATCGCGATCTACCACGACCCGGACCTCCCGCCCTCGCACCACTACCTGGCCGCGTACCGCTGGATCCAGGCCCGCGCGGAGGACGGCGGCTTCGGCGCCGACGCGATGATCCACCTGGGCAAGCACGGCAACCTGGAGTGGCTGCCGGGCAAGAACGCCGGTCTCTCGGCGGCCTGCGCCCCGGACGCCGCGCTCGGCGACCTGCCCCTCATCTACCCGTTCCTGGTCAACGACCCGGGCGAGGGCACCCAGGCCAAGCGCCGCGTGCACGCCACCCTGGTCGACCACCTGGTGCCGCCGATGGCACGCGCCGAGTCGTACGGCGACATCGCCCGCCTGGAGCAGCACCTCGACGAGTACGCCCAGATCAGCGCCATGGACCCGGCCAAGCTGCCGGCCATCCGCGCGCAGATCTGGACACTGATCCAGGCGGCCAAGCTCGACCACGACCTGGGGCTGGCGGAACGCCCGGACGACGACGGCTTCGACGACTTCCTGCTGCACGTCGACGGCTGGCTGTGCGAGGTCAAGGACGCGCAGATCCGCGACGGCCTGCACGTCCTGGGCGGCGCCCCGACCGGGGAGGCCCGGATCAACCTGGTCCTCGCCATCCTGCGCGCCCGCCAGATCTGGGGCGGCACGACGGCCCTGCCGGGCCTGCGCGAGGCGCTCGGACTGGACGAGTCGGCGGCCACCCGGACCACCGCCGACGAGACGGAGGAGACGGCGCGCACGCTGGTACGGGCGATGGAGGACGCGAACTGGGCCCCGGAGGCGGTGGTTTCGGTCGCCGCCGGGTACGCCCCGGACGTGGCGGCCGTGCTGGACTTCGCGGCCCGCGAGGTCGTCCCGCGCCTGGCCGGCACGACCGACGAGATCGCCCACGTGGTGAGCGCGCTCGACGGCGCGTTCGTCCCGGCCGGCCCCTCCGGCTCCCCGCTGCGCGGCCTCGTCAACGTGCTCCCCACCGGCCGCAACTTCTACTCGGTGGACCCGAAGGCCGTCCCCTCCCGCCTCGCCTGGGAGACCGGGCAGGCGCTGGCCGAGTCGCTCCTCACCCGCTACCGCACGGACAACGGCGAGTGGCCCGCCTCCGTCGGGCTGTCCCTCTGGGGCACCAGCGCGATGCGCACCTCGGGCGACGATGTGGCCGAAGCCCTCTCGCTGCTGGGCGTCCGTCCGGTCTGGGACGAGGCCTCGCGCCGCGTGACGGGCCTCGAAGCAATCCCGCTCACCGAACTGGGCCGCCCCCGGATCGACGTGACGCTCCGCATCTCGGGCTTCTTCCGGGACGCGTTCCCGCACGTGATCGGCCTGCTGGACGACGCGGTCCGGCTGGCGGCGTCGCTGGACGAGCCCGCGGACCAGAACTTCGTCCGGGCCCACGCCCAGGCGGACCTCGCCGAACACGGTGACGAGCGCCGCGCCACCACCCGTATCTTCGGCTCGCGCCCGGGTACGTACGGCGCGGGCATCCTCCAGCTGATCGACTCGCGCGACTGGCGTACGGACGCCGACCTCGCGGAGGTGTACACGGTGTGGGGCGGCTACGCGTACGGCCGCGGCCTGGAGGGCCGCCCGGCGCGCACGGAAATGGAAACGGCGTACAAGCGCATCACGGTGGCGGCGAAGAACACGGACACCCGTGAGCACGACATCGCCGACTCGGACGACTACTTCCAGTACCACGGCGGCATGGTGGCCACGGTCCGCGCCCTGCGCGGCACGGCCCCGGAGGCGTACATCGGCGACTCCACCCGCCCGGAGACGGTCAAGACCCGCACCTTGGTCGAGGAGACGTCGCGCGTCTTCCGCGCCCGCGTGGTCAACCCCAAGTGGATCGAGGCGATGCGCCGCCACGGCTACAAGGGCGCCTTCGAGCTGGCCGCGACGGTGGACTACCTCTTCGGTTACGACGCCACGACGGGTGTGGTCGCGGACTGGATGTACGACAAGCTGACCGAGACGTACGTCCTGGACCCGGAGAACCGTGCCTTCCTGGAGGAGGCCAACCCCTGGGCCCTGCACGGCATCGCGGAACGCCTCCTGGAGGCCGAGTCCCGCGGCATGTGGGAGAAGCCGGACCCCCAGATCCTCGAATCCCTCCGCCAGGTCTACCTGGACACGGAAGGCAACCTGGAGGGCGACGCGGAATAGCAGCCGCCGGTTTCCCGTCGCCGGCGCTGTGGTCCTCAGTGCTCTCCGCGGAAGCAGGCGGTGCTGGAGCCGTCCGCCGGGGCGTCGGCTTCCAGGTAGTACACCGTGCGGGGCGGGGCGGAAGGCTCCGGGGTGTACCCGTACACCTCGCGGGCCTCGTCGGGGCCCAGGAAGCGGAGGTCGAGGGTGCGGGACTTCCCCGCGTCGGTCCGCTCGAAGCACAATCCGGCCACCTTCGCGGGGACCGGCGAGGGGGGCGGCTGCTCTCGCCAGGCGTCCGCCTGCGCCGCCTCGCGGTAGAAGCGGACCACCGCGTCCTGGCCCTGCGCGGTCACGTAGAGCCGGCCCGCGTACAGCCAGGGCTCCCCGCTGTCGTCGAGGCAGCCCGTGTCGGCCGCCTCGAAGCCGGGCGGTACGGTCGCGCCGTCCGGGCGGGCGGACAGGACGGGCAGACCCGCCAGGGCCGTCAGCGCCCCTTCCCTTCCCCCGCAGGTCGCGAACGGCGGGAACATCGAGCAGCCGCACAGGGGCACCGCCAGCAAGGCCAGGCCGACCAGCCCGCGCGTCATGTTCATGGCGGGATTATGCGGCACCGGCCGGACATCCCCCATCGGCCGTACGGGAAGTCCGCGGGTTGCGGCTCACCGACCGGCTCCCCACCCAAGGGGTCCCCTATCCCCCGTCGGGGCGCGGCGCCGGGGAACGGCGGGTGCGTCACCTGAAGCGGTGAACTGCCCCTTATCCCCACGGCAACAGGGGTAGGGCCCTGCTGATCTGTGCGGGGGGCCGCAGCCCAGGGCCCCCGCGCCCTCGGACGGAAAGGTCCAGCCCGCCGTGACACAGCCGTTTCAACTGCCGGATTTCTACGTGCCCTATCCGGCACGACTGAACCCCCACCTGGAGGCCGCGAGGACGCACACGAAGCAGTGGGCCCGCGACCTCGGGATGTTGGAGGGGTCCGGCGTCTGGGAGGAGGAGGACCTCGACTCGCACGACTACGCGCTGCTGTGCGCGTACACCCACCCCGACTGTGACAGTGACGCGCTGAACCTGGTGACCGACTGGTACGTGTGGGTGTTCTTCTTCGACGACCACTTCCTGGAGATGTACAAGCGCTCCCAGGACCGCGCGGGGGCCAAGGCCTACCTCGACGGGCTCGCGGCCTTCATGCCGATGGACCTCGCCGACGGCTTCCCCGAGGCCACCAACCCCGTCGAGGCCGGGCTGGCCGACCTGTGGCGGCGGACCGTCCCGGCCATGTCGATGGACTGGCGGGAACGGTTCTCCTTGAGCACCGAGAACCTGCTCAACGAGTCGATGTGGGAGCTCGCCAACATCAACATCGGGCGGATCGCGAACCCCCTCGAATACATCGAGATGCGCCGCAAGGTGGGCGGGGCCCCCTGGTCGGCCGGGCTGATCGAGTACGTGTCCGCCGAAGTCCCGGCCCGGGTCGCGCACTCGCGACCGCTCGGCGTGCTGCGCGACGCGTTCTCCGACGCCGTGCACATCAGGAACGACATCTTCTCCTACCAGCGCGAGGTCGCCGACGAGGGCGAACTCTCCAACGCGATCCTGGTGCTGGAGACTTTCCTCGGCTGCACCACCCAGGAAGCCGCCGAGGCCTCCAACGACCTCCTCACCTCCCGGCTCCAGCAGTTCGAGCAGACGGCCCTCGCCGAACTCCCCCAGCTCTTCGCCGACCACGCCATGAATCCGGCCGAGATCGCGGCCGTCCTCGCCTACGCCAAGGGCCTACAGGACTGGCAGTCCGGCGGCCACGAGTGGCACATGGTCTCCAGCCGCTACATGAACAAGGAGGCCCGCCCCACCGCTCCCGTCTCGCTGCCCTTCCTCCCGAGCGGGCTCGGCTCCACGGCCCTGGACCTCCGGTCGATCCTGGCGCCGCGCGCGCTGGAGCTGCGCCGCCGGTCCTTCACCCACACCCCCTTCGAGCGCACCGGCCCGTCCGTGATCCCGGACCTCTACATGCCGTTCCCCCTCTCACTCAGCCCGCACCACGCGCACGCGCGCGAGGGATCGGTGGCCTGGGCCAAGGCGATGGGTCTGCTCGACCCGCAGCCGGGCGACCCCGGCTCCGCGATCTGGTCCGAATCCAAGCTGCGCGGCTACGACTTCGCCCTGTGCTCGGCGGGCATCGACCCCGACGCCGCGCCGGAGGAACTGCTCCTCAACGCGTGCTGGCTGACGTGGGGAACGTACGGCGACGACTACTACCCGGTCGTCTTCGCGCAGGCCAAGAACCTGCCCGCGGCCAAGGCGACCACGGCCCGGCTGATCTCCATGGTCCCGGTCGACCACGCCGAGCAGGGGGTGCCGGTGACCGCCATGGAGCGGGCTCTCGGTGATCTGTGGGTGCGTACGTCGGAGGGCATGGCGCCGGAAATCCGCGCGGAGTTCCGGGCGACGCTGGTGGACATGCTGGAGAGCTGGCTGTGGGAGGTGGAGAACCAGATCCAGAACCGCATCCCGGACCCGGTGGACTACGCCGAGATGCGCCGCCGCACCTTCGGCTCTTACCTCACGATGTACCTGTGCCGGCTCGGCCAGGCAGGGCGGGGCATCCCCGAGGAGATCTACGCTTCGGGAACCATCCGGTCGCTGGAGAACGCCGCTGCCGACGCCGCCTGCCTGATCAACGACATCTTCTCGTACCAGAAGGAGGTCGAGGTCGAGGGCGAGGTGCACAACTACGTCCTCGTCACCCGGAACTTCTTCGACATCGCCTACCCGGAGGCACTGCACATCTGCCATGCGCTGATGACCCAGCGCATCGAGGAGTTCGAGCACATCGTCTCCGAGCAACTCCCGCTGCTCTACGACGACTGGAAGCTGGAGGACAAGGCCCGGGCCGGGATCGACGCGTACGTCGGCGAGCTCCAGGACTGGCTCGCCGGCATCCTCAACTGGCACCAGAAGGTGCGGCGTTACCGCGAGGAGGACCTCCACCGGCTGCCCGACGGGCTGTCCACCGGCGTGTGGAGCTCCTCCTTCGGTATGTCGGCGGCGCAGATCTCCCTGCCCGCCTGACGCCCTCGGCAGGGGCGGCGGGGGCGTGCGCTGCTCGCCCACCCCCGCCGCCACCGTCCGTACGGTTCAGAACTCGTCCGCGGTGTGCGGCAGCAGCGGGGTGAGCAGGGCCGCGTCCAGTGCCGCCGCCGCACCGGGCGTGCGCTCCGCCGCCAGCCCTGCGGCGACGAGCTCCGCGATCCGCGTTCCGCCCAGGTAGCAGGCCGCGAGGTCCCGCACGTCCAGCTCCAGGTCCGCTGCCGCCGCGGCGCGCTCGTACGTCGCCCCGCCCGGCCCCGCCTTCAGTCGGAACCGCCCGGCGTTCGCCGGCAGTCGTACGTCGGCCACCTCCAGCACCACCTCCACCGGTGCGGCCCAGGACCGCCGGGTCAGCGCCGCCCGTACGTCGACCAGGCGCAGCCAGAGCGCCGGGAACTGGGAGGTGACCCGGACCTGGTCGCGGTCCGCGGCGAACTGGAGCAGCGGGTCGTCCTGCGGACGGCCCCAGGCGGAGACCTTGCCGGTGAGGTCGAGGGCGGCCATGCAGTTCCACAGGGCGGCGGCGACCGCGGGGGTGTCCGCCTCCAGTTCGTCGACGCGAACCAGTCCAGGACTGCGGGCGGGCCCGCCGTCGTTCTCGTGTTTGGTGCGGTACAGCACGTATCCCGCGATCCGCTCGCCCCGGTTCCCCAGGACGATGACTCGGGGCGGCCCCAACTCCTCGTCCGTGTCGTCCTGTTCGCTGAGCCATGACTCGCTCCAGCGGTCCGCGTCACGGGTCGGGCGACCGGAGCGCACGGCGCGGGCCGCCTCGTGGTACGGCCCGATCACGGCGAGGGCGTCCTGCGGGTCGACCAGCCGCAGTGGGCGCGGGTCGGGGTCGATGCGCAGGGCCAACGGCCGGCTGGAGTCGATCTCGATCGTGGTGCCCTGGGTTGCCGCACCGTAGCCGAAGCGGCCGTAGATGGCGGACTCGGACGCCCACAGGGCGGCGATCGGGCTGCCGGCGTCCGCGGTGCGCCGCAACTGCTCGCCCATCAGTGCGGTGAGCACGCCGCGCCGGCGGTGGGTGGGGGCGACGCAGACGAAGGTGAGCCCGGGGCAGGGCAGATCGGCTCCGGGCACCGAGAGGCGGAAGTCATGCGCGGCCATGAACCCGACCAACGCGTCCCCGTCGTAGGCGCCGAGGCGCGCGCAGTGGCGCAGGAGGGTGTGGTGCCGTTCGCGCCCCTCCTTCTCCGGGCGGTCGTGGAAGGCCAGGTACGCGAGCTCCAGGGCTCGGTCGATGTGGGCTTCGGGCACGTCACGGATGTCCACCATGATCCGGAGACTAATCGGTCATCGAGGACCGGCCACCCCATAATGGCTGGATCTGCCGGTCTGGCCAGTTCCCGCGCCTGCGCCTGGCAGGGCGCGTGTCCCTCCGGGAACGGCGCGTGTCCCCGGCGACCGCGCAGCGGGCCGGGCCGGTCATGTGCCGCTGCCCGAGCGGGCGGACGGCGCAGCCGGGCGGGCACAACCCCGGCTGCCGCTGGGGGTTGGGCCCCGGTCCGCGCCGTCCGCGCCGTCCGCGCTGCTACTGAGGGCCGGCCCAGCCGGCGGGCACGTGGCCGAGCCGGACCCGCTGGGGGTGGTCACCGACCGGGACGGAGACCCGCTTGGTGCCGGTGGCGAAGTCGATGGCGGTGACCCGGTCGGCGCCGCTCTCGGAGATCACGCAGGCCGTACCGTCCCCGTCGACCGTGGCCCAGTACGGCTTGTCGGCGGGCACCAGCGGGCCTTCGGCGAGGGTGGACCGGTCCAGGACGGTGGCGTAGTCGTCCATGGTGCCCGCGATGCAGAGCTTGGCGCCGTCCGGGCTCATGGACATGCCGTGGTGACGGGAGTCGTTGACCCAGGTGGTGCGGTCCGCGTTGGTGGCCGGGTTCTGCGGGAGGTTCTTGATCCGGGTGATCCGGTCGGTTGCGACGTCGTACTCCACCACCCCGTTGAAGAAGGACACCTGGAAGTAGAGCTTGGATTCGTCGGGGCTGAAGGACATCGGTCGGACGGCGTCGGACAGGTCCGAGCGGCCGAAGGCGTCCAGCCGTTCGCGCATGTCGATCACGCGGACCGTGCGGAAGGTCTGCGCGTCGACGACGGTGATCTTCCGGTCGCCCTTCGTCCAGTCCAGCCAGGACGCGTCGAGGGCGGAGGTCACGTCACCGATGGAACTGTTCCAGAGGTAGCGGCCGTCGTGGGTGAAGGTGTTCTCGTGCGGTTTGTCGCCGGTGGAGAAGGAGCCGACCTGCCGCCCGGTGGCGATGTCCAGGACGTGCACCGTGTTGGCCGTGGAGGCGGAGACGGCGACCCTGGTGCCGTCCGGCGAGACCGCCATGTGGTCAGAGCGGTAGCCTGCGACGGGGAAGCGCCAGTTGATCCGCCCGGTCCGCACGTCGATCGAGACGACGTCGGCGAAGCTGGGCCGGGAGGCGACCACGGCAGAGCCGTCCGGGGTGGTGTACATGTCGTCCACGAACTGGTCGTGGCCCTCGCCGGCGGTGTTGCGCACGCCCAGGAAGAAGCCGAGCTTGATCGGGTTGAGGTAGATCTCCCGGAGCCGCTCCTCCTTGTCGGGGATCACGTTGATCCGGCCGATCTTGCCGAGGTCCCCGGTGGAGGCGAGCACGTCGGCGGTGCCCTCCCAGTTGTTCCCGACGAACAACACCTCGCGCAGGCCCGTGCCGGAGGCCGGCGCGGGGGCGGAGACAGGGGCAGCAGCCGGGGCGGAGGCCGATGCGGGGCCCGCCGCGAGCGCGGCCGTGGCCACCGCGCACACGGCGAGGAGCGTACGTACGGGGGTGCGGGCGGTGCGTGCAGTGCGGGCGGTGCGTACGGTCCGGGACATCCGCTCAACTCCGTTGCAGGAAGGCGCTGTTACCGGCCGGTAAAATAGGGGGTACGGCGAAAGGACGCAACCCTCACGGAGCTGCGCTCCGATACCGCCCCACCACGGCTCCACCAGGGCCTCACCGTCGCCCCACCACCCCCCACTACCGCACCGGCACCGTGCCGTCCCTTCAAGCGACGGAGCCGATCCTGCCGATCACCGTGTGCGAGCCGTCGGGGTGGATCGGGATGTGCGCGCCGGTGAGGGCGACACCGGAGCCGCCGCGCCGGTTGGCGACGATCTCGGCGGCGATGGACAGCGCGGTCTCCTCCGGAGAGCGGGCGCCGAGGTCCAAGCCGATCGGGGAGCGCAGGCGGGCCAGCTCCAGCTCGGTCACGCCGACCGCACGGAGCCGCGCGTTGCGGTCCTCATGGGTGCGGCGGGAGCCCATGGCGCCGACGTAGGCGACGGGGAGCCTGAGGGCCAGTTCGAGGAGCGGGACGTCGAACTTGGCGTCGTGGGTGAGCACGCACAGGACGGTCCGGCCGTCCACCTCGGTGGCTTCGAGGTAGCGGTGCGGCCATGCGACGACGATCTCGTCCGCTTCGGGGAAACGGTCCTTCGTGGCGAACACCGGCCGCGCGTCGCACAAGGTCACGTGGTAGCCGAGGAACTTGCCGATCCGCACCAGGGCGGAGGCGAAGTCGATCGCACCGAAGACGATCATCCGCGGCGGTGGGACGCTGGACTCGACCAGTACCTTGAGCGGTTCTCCGCAGAGCCTGCCGTCGGCGCCGATCTCCAGCACCCCGGTCCGCCCCGCGTCGAGCATGGCGCGGGCCTCCTCCGCGACGGTGCGGTCCAGCTCGGGGTGACCGCCGAACCCGCCCTCGTGGGCGCCCTCGCCCCGGACGAGTACGGCGCGGCCCAACAGATCGGCCGGCCCCTCCGCGATCCGGGCCACCGCCGCGGCCTCGCCGCGCGCAGCCGCGGCCAGAGCGGCTGCGAACCCCTCCCGAGCCGGAGATCCCACGGGGACCGGGGTGACGAGGACGTCGATGATCCCGCCGCAGGTCAGCCCGACGGCGAAGGCGTCATCGTCGCTGTAGCCGAAGCGCTCCCGAACGGTCTCGCCGTCCTCCAGCGCCTGCCGGCACAGCTCGTACACCGCGCCCTCCACGCATCCGCCGGAAACCGAGCCGATGGCCGTGCCCTCGCCGTCGACGGCGAGTGCGGCTCCGGGCTGCCGGGGCGCGCTCCCGCCGACCGCCACCACGGTGGCGACGGCGAAGTCACGTCCCTGCTCGACCCACCGGTTCAGTTCTTCGGCGATGTCCAGCACTGCGGCCTCCTCGGAGGGGTTCGGTTTCCAGTATCGGATGCGTGGAGGGTCACGCGCCGTGCGTCAGGCGTCGTGGGTCTAGCGTCGTGGGTCAGGCGCCG